>DATBMM010000346.1:0-10506 GCA_036554825.1 Candidatus Limnocylindrales bacterium | reverse complement strand
ATGTTCCCGAAGGAGCGCATCACGGAGGACTTCGACGCCCTCGCCGACCGCGTCCTCGGCACGCCGGCCGCGCCGCCGGCGGTCAAGGTCCCCTTCGGGCTCTTCAACCGCGCGAAGACGATCGCCCGCGCGTAGGCGCGTCGGTCAGGAACGCTCCTGCCAGGACGTGCCACCCAGCGGGTTGCCCGGCAGGCGATGCGGTGGCTCGCCCGTCCGACGGTCGATCTGCTCGATCCCCCGCAGGTACATGCGGTTGACGAGGATGGCATCCATCTCGGGTCCGAACGACCGCTCTCCGAGGTAGGCCGTCGCGTCGACGACGGGCACGAACATCTCCGTGGCACGGTCGAGCAGACGCTCCGGCTCCGAGCCCGGATAGAGGTACACGGTGCCGAGCACGCGGAACGGGGGCACCTCCATCGCGACCTCGTAGGCGACCTTGTGGATCCGGTGGGCGGCGCGCTCCTCCTCGTTGAGCGGCGGCAGCGTCGCCTCGCCAGCCAGCACGATGATCAGGTCGTACGGGTCGACGGCCTTCAAGCCCGGCGCTTCGGCCATCTCGGCCGACCCGTCGATGGGCGCCCAGCGCACGTCGGAGATCGTCACCGACTCGCGCCGGTTGAGGACGTCGGACAGGCGACCGGACACGTCCATCGTGCCGACGATGCGCCACTCCTCGGTCAAGCCGTCGAAGGCGATCCCGCGACCGCTCGGTCGATCGGCCGGAGCCGAGGCGGGCGGAGCCGGCGACCCGGCATCGGCGGCCGACGCGGCGTCACCTGACCCGGCAGGACCCTTCTTGCGCTTGAGGAAGTCGAACGGCACGCTCAGTCCTCCGCTGCGCCGGTGTTCGCGCGGATCAGCTCGACCACGTTGGCGTCGGCCAGGGTCGTCGTGTCGCCCAGGTGGCGGCCCTGGGCGATGTCACGCAGCAGTCGGCGCATGATCTTGCCGGACCTCGTCTTGGGCAGATCCGGGACGAACATGAGCGTCTTGGGTTTGGCGATCGGGCTGATCTTCGTCGCGACGTGCTGGCGCAGCTCCTCGCCCAGCGCCGGTGCCGGCTCGGTGCCGACGCGGAGGATCACGAAGGCGTTGATCGATTCACCCGTCACCGGATCGGGCCCACCGACGACGGCAGCCTCGGCGACCGCGGGGTGCGACACGAGCGCGCTCTCGATCTCGGTCGTGGAGAGTCGGTGGCCGGACACGTTCATGACGTCGTCGACGCGTCCGAGCAGCCAGAAGTAGCCCTCGGCATCGCGCTTGGCGCCGTCACCTGCGAAGTACATCCCGGGGAAGCGGCTCCAGTACGTCTCCTTGTAGCGTTCCGGGTCGCCGTAGATGCCCCGCAGCATCGACGGCCACGGACGCTTGAGCACGAGCAGCCCGCCGCCCCCGAACGGGACGGTCTTGCCCTCGCGGTCGACCACGTCGGCCGACACACCCGGGAACGGGAACGTGGCACTGCCTGGCTTGGTGGTCGTGACCCCGGGAAGCGGCGTGATCATGATCATCCCGGTCTCCGTCTGCCACCAGGTGTCGACGATGGGCGCCTTCCCGCCGCCGATGTGCTCGTGGTACCAGAGCCAGGCCTCCGGGTTGATCGGCTCACCGACCGACCCGAGGACGCGCAACGAGGAGAGGTCGTGCTGCTCTGCGAACTGCGGACCCTGCTTCATGTGGGCACGGATCGCGGTCGGTGCGCAATAGAGGATGGTGACCTTGTGGTCCTCGATGATCTGCCACCACCGGCCCCAATCGGGGCTGTCCGGCGTGCCCTCGTACAGGACGCTGGTCGTGCCGTTCGCGAGCGGGCTGTACACGATGTAGCTGTGGCCTGTCACCCACCCGACGTCGGCCGCGCACCAGTACACGTCGTCGGGCTTGACGTCGAACACCATCTCGTGGGTGTAGCTCGCGCCGAGGAGGTAGCCGGCGCTCGTGTGCATGATGCCCTTGGGCTTCGCCGTCGTTCCCGACGTGTACAGCAGGTACAGCATGTGCTCGCTGTCGAGCGGGACGGGTTCGTGCTCCTCCGACTGGCGGTCGACGATGTCGTGCCACCACACGTCTCGACCGTCCTGCATCGCCGTCCCGCCCTCGACCTCGTCACCCAGCCGGCGCACGACGAGTGCGTGCTCGATCGTCGGGGCCTGGGCGATCGCGTCGTCCACGGCGGGCTTGAGTGGGGCGGGCTTGCCACGGCGCCAGCCTCCATCGGCCGTGATCACCAGCTTCGCCTCGGCATCATTGATGCGCCCGCTGAGCGCCTCGGCCGAGAACCCGCCGAACACGACGGTGTGCGGAGCCCCGATGCGAGCGCAGGCCAGCATGGCGATCGGCAGCTCCGGGATCATCGGCATGTAGATCGCCACCCGATCACCGGTCGACACACCGAGCTCGAGCAGCGCGTTCGCCGCCTTGCTGACCTCCCGCTGCAGGTCGGCATAGGTGATGGTCCGGGTGTCGCCCGGCTCGCCGATCCAGTGGTACGCGACCTTGTCCCCGAGGCCGCGCTCGACGTGGCGGTCGATGCAGTTGTACGCGAGGTTCAGCTTCCCCCCGACGAACCACTTGGCGAACGGGAGGTCCCATTCGAGCGTCGTGTGGAAGTCCTCGTACCAGTCGATGCGCTCGCGGGCGAGTCGAGCCCAGAAGGCCTCGGGGTCCGCCTCGGCCTCGGCATAGAGGTCGGACGTGGCGTTGGCCTGGGCGGTGAACGCCTGATCGGGCGCGAACGTCCGTTCCTCGGACAGGAGGTTCTCGATCTCAGCGGTCGGGGTGGCGGTCGGATCGGGGCTCACGGACACACACCTCCGGGACTCAAGCTGGCCGGGTCATCCTACCGCGCGGGACGGGGCCGCCGGGTGGCCGCCGTCGAGGCGTCGTCAGCCCGGGACGCCGCTGTCGTCGTCGCCATCCGCGCTCGTGCCGAGGCTGCTGACGGCGAGGGCAGCCGGATCGACGGGGTCGCGTGACAGGACGACGCGCTGCGGACGCGGGATCTCGATGCCGTTCGCCTCGAGCGCGGCAAGCAGCCGCTTGCGAAACTCGCCCGCGGCGGCCCACTGCTCGGGGGCGCGGACCGAACCCAGGATCTTGAGCGTCACGCCGTACTCGCCGAGGGCCTCGACGCGCTCGACCCGGGGTGGCTCGAGGATCCGCCGCTTCCAGACGGGGTCCTCGGCGAGCTCGCCGCCGACCGTATCGACGACGCCGATCGCCCGGTCGATGTCGGTGCCGTAGGCGACCGTGACGTCCTGGTTGATGCGCGCCCAGACGCGGGTGAGGTTCGAGGCGACCTTGATCTCGCCGTTGGGGATGGTGTGGACGACGCCATCGATGTCGCGGACCGTGGTGCGGCGGAGGTTGAAGTCCTCGACCGTGCCGGCGACGCCGGCGAGGCGCACGACATCGCCAACGCTGAACTGGTTCTCGACGAGGATCAGCGCGCCGTTCAGGTAGTCGCGGACGAGCGTCTGGGCACCGAAGCCGACCGCGATGCCGATGACGCCGAGTCCCGCGACGGCAGGGCCGATGTCGAGCCCGAGCTTGCCGAGGATCATCAGCGCCGCGATGACGAGGACGAAGAACTGGATGACATGGGCGCCCATGTCGTCGAGCGTGTCCATGCGCTTCTTGAGTTCGACGGCGCTGAGCTCCTGGGCCGTGCCCTCCTTGGCCTCGCGGTCGAGCAGCGCCTTGACGATGCCGTGCACGAAGAGGCTCGCGAGCTTGATCGCCAGCGCGGCGACGAGCAGGACGAGCGCGATGGGCAGGAGCGTGCCGCGGATGAGGTCGGTGACTTCGGCAGCGGTGAGTTCGGGCATGCGCTACAGCCTATCGAGTCGAGTCGCAGCTAAGCGGTGCGAACTCTCCACGAGCGACGTGGATGACTCGCTGCGGAAGAACCGATCGGTCGTGGAACGCGATTCCGACACGAACGGGCAGTTTCCGACCTCGATCACGCACGGCTCGTTCCAGATGTGTGCATACGGCTGACATCGGGGCTTCGGATGCGTGCCGGCGCTCCGGTCGGGTCAGGCGGGGTGTCAGGCGGACGCAGGGACCTGTGCGGCCGGCTGGCGCTCCGGGACGGTGCCGCCCAGGCGGACCGAGATGGCCGCCGCGGCCTCGCGAGCCTGGGCTGCCAGCTCGGGGATCCGGCGCGGGGTGAGGCGGAAGGCCGGTCCCCAGATATCGACCGCGGCGATCACGTTCCCGCGCGCATCGTGGATCGGTGCGGCCACCGCGTTGAGGCCGAGCTCGTACTCGCCGATCGCGGTCGCGTAGCCACGCCGCCGGATGCGTGCCAGCTCCTCGAGGAGTGGCTCGAGCTCGACGATCGTGCGCTCCGTGTACTGGATCAGGCCGCGGCGGACGATCCGGAGCACCTCACGCTCGGCGAGCGCCGACATCACGACCTTGCCGGAGGCGACGCAGTGCAACGGTGTCGACCGGCCCGTCCAGTCACCGACGGCGATCAGGTTCGGCCCATCGACCTGGGCGACGGTGAGCAACGACTCGCCGTCGAGGATCCCGACGCCGGTCGTCTCGTGGGTCAAGCGCGCCAGTCGCTCGAGCTCCGGCATCGCGATGCCACGCAGGTCGAGCGTGCGCTCGGCGCGCTCGGCCAGCCGGATCACCACCAGCCCGAGCCGGTATTTGCCGGTCTCGTCGTCCTGCTCGACGAGCCCGCGTCTCTGGAGCGTGGCCAGGAGCCGGGACGCCGTCGACTTGTGCAGCCCGAGGCGTCGAGCCAGCTCGGTCACGCCCGCCTCGCCCTGCGACTCGCCGAGGGCCAGCAGCAGAGCCGCCGCGCGATCGACCGAGCGGACCGCGTTCCCGTCGAGCACCATCGTCGGGGCCCGGGTCAGCCCGCGGCCGGCGACGCCATGCCGCCGTGCGGGACGGGCTTCGGGCCGCCGTGCGCGCGCTCGTCGAGCGCGGCCTCGAGCGACTCCTGGAACGACGTCAGCACCGTGTCGATGATGTCGGCGTCGGCGTGGGCCTCGCACATGAACCACGGCTCACGCGAATCGGGCTCGGGCATCGCGCCTCGTGCGTGCATCCCGATGGCGATCGCGTCGTAGAGCTCGTGGTCGCTGCTCGCCCAGTCGCGGTACTCCGTCGGCAGCTCTTCGCGGAACATGATCCCGAACATCGACGGGTGCCCCGTGAAGTGGTAGGGAATGCCGGTGGGGTCGAGGATCTCCTTGAGACCGTCCTGGATCGTCCGGCCCGTGGCGTGGATGGTCTCGAGGGCGTTCGTGTCCCTCAGGATCTCGAGCGTCTTGACCGCGGCGGCCGCGGCGACCCGGTTGCCCGCATACGTGCCGCCGTGGCTCACCTTCTCCGGCAGCAGCTCCATGATCTCGCGCCGGCCGCCGAACGCGGCTGCCGGATAGCCATTGCCCATCGCCTTGGCGAACGAGGCCAGGTCCGGCTTGATGCCGAAGAACTCGGCCGCCCCGCCGCGGGCGAGCCGGAAGCCCGTCTTGACCTCATCGAAGATGAGCAGGATCCCGAACTCCTCGGTGAGGGTCCGCATCTGCTGATGGAAGCCCTCCTCCGGCATGATCGCCTGGGCATTGCCGAGGACCGGTTCGACGATGATCGCGGCGATCTCCTCGCCGCGCTCCTCGAACAGCCGGCGGAGACGCTCGATGCGGTTGTAGCGCGCGGGGATGATCGTGTCGGCGACCGCGCCGGGGATGCCACGGCCCCAGGCAAGGGCGACGGGCGCATCGGGATCGCCGAGCTCGGACATGTCGTCCGGCCCGACGCTGATCAGCGCGTAGTCATGGACGCCGTGGTACTGGCCCTCGAACTTCACGATCCGCTCGCGACCGGTGAACGCCCGCGCGAGGCGCATCAGGTGCATGGTCGCCTCGGTGCCGGACACGGTCATCCGCGCCATGTCGACCCAGCCGGTCAGCTCCGAGATCAGCTCGATCGTCCGGATCTCGTCCTCGCTGGTCAGGCTGAAGCTGACGCCCTTGCGCATCCGCTCGTTGACGTAGTCGTCGACGCGCGCGTCACCGTGGCCGAGGATGACCGGGCCGTAGCCCATCCGCAGGTCGACGTACTCGTTCCCGTCCGCGTCCCAGACCTTGCCGCCCTCACCGCGATCGACGTAGATCGTGCTGTCGCCCCACGCGCGGAAGTTCGAGTCCGTGCCGCCGGGCAGGTGCTTCAGGGCGCGCCGATACAGCTCCATCTGGCGATCGCGGCGGAGGCTGGGGCTCTGCTTGGCGGCGGGCTCGGTGGTCATAGGATCCTCATGCGGCGGACATGGACATCGGCTCGGACCCGGCCTGCGGGACGGGCGTTGCACGGTACGGGACGGCTTGGTCGCCATGCTGACACAGCCCGAATGGCCGCGTCAATGCGAGATTCGTCGTGGCGGCGTCACGCGCGTGCGAAAGACAGGCCCTCAGCCCCTCTGCGAGTTGCGACGCGCACCTCAGCCGATCACTGCCAGGCGCCGATGATCGCCCCCACCAGGATCAACGAGACGACGTGGTACGCGCCACTGATGACGAACCAGGTCCAGGGCTTCGGCTTGTTCGGGTCGAACACCGCGTCGGTCGCGGTGACCACGAGCGCGTAGCCGAGACCGACGACCAGGCCGAGGGTGATCCCCTCCTCGAGGGTGTCGGTCCCGGTCGCGGCGGCGAGCACGCCCGTCGCGGTCGACGCGACCAGGTAGAACGCCGCCGGTCCGACGTAGCTGATGGGGTTCATCTCCGGTCGCGGGCGCGACTCGTCCCAGCCGATGGCCGCCATCCAGGGTCGGCCGAACACGGCCGGTGCGAACCATGCGGCACCGATGACGAAGTACACGACCGCGCCGACCAGCACGGCCAGCCAGTTGAGTTGCCCCAGATCGATGGTCATCGCCGTCCCTCCGCTGCCCCCATGGCGACGGCGAGCGTACGACCTCGGGTCGAGCGTTGCCTAGCGTGCCACGATGCGCGTCGTGAACGAGTCGCCCGCGAACACCCGCCCCATCCCGGTCTCCCGACCGGTGTCGTACTGGCTGCGCGAGCCGGCACCGACCGGCACCGCCGACCCGCCGCTCGCCCCGGGCGCCCGGCTCGACGTCGACGTCGCGATCGTCGGCGCCGGGTTCACCGGCCTGTGGACCGCGCTCGCCCTGACCGACACCGACCCCGACCTGCGTGTCGCCGTGCTCGAGATGGAGACCGTGTCGTTCGGCGCGAGCGGGCGCAACGGCGGCTTCTGCGAAGCCAGCCTGACCCACGGCCTCGGGAACGGGATCCGTCACTTCCCCGACGAGCTCGAGATCCTCGAACGCGAGGGCATCGACAACCTCCAGGGGCTCATCGCCTTCACGCGGGAGCACGGCATCGACTGCGACCTCGAGGAGACCGGCACGCTCGCACTCGCCGACCAGCCCTACCAGGTCGAGGAGTGGCGGGCCTGGGTCGACGAGGCCGCCGAGCACGGCGAGCAGCTCGAGTTCCTCGACGGCGAAGCGGCGAGGGCGGAGGTCCACTCGCCCCTCTGGCAGGCCGGTCTGTACCGGCCGCCGGGCCGCGATGTCCTGCTCGATCCGGCCAAGCTGTGCCGAGGGCTGGCCCGTGTCGCGCGCGAGCGCGGGGTGGCGATCCACGAGGGGTCGCCGATCCGGCACATCGCGCGGCGCGCCGGCGGCGTGACGCTCACGAGCGCCGCCGGGGCACGGGTGCGCGCTGACCACGCGGTGGTCGCGACCTCGGCCTACTCAGGCTGGCTCGACCGCCTCGGCTCGACGTTCGTCCCGGTCTACGACTATGCCCTCGTCTCCGACCCGCTGACGGCGGAGCAACGCGAGGCCATCGGCTGGCGACGACGACAGGGCCTGTCTGACGGCAACAACCAGTTCCATTACTTCCGGCTGACGGCTGACGATCGGATCCTGTGGGGCGGGTATGACGCGATCCATCACCCGGGCTCGCGGGTCGCGCCGGAGCTGGACAGTCGCCCGGCCTCGTTCGCCCGACTGGAGGCCCAGTTCTTCCGGGCGTTCCCCCAGCTCGAGGGCCTCGCCTTCCCGTACCGCTGGGGCGGCGCCATCGACACGACCTCGCGGTTCACCGTCACGTTCGGCACGCTCCTCGGCGGCCGCGTCGTGTATGCCCTCGGCTACACCGGGCTGGGCGTCGGGGCGAGCCGCTGGGCGGGCGGCGTGGTGCGCGACATGATCCTGCGACCGGGCGAGGATCGGCTCCGGCTGCGCCTGGTCACGAGCCCACCGATCCCGTTCCCGCCCGAGCCGCTCCGCTCACTCACGGTCGATCTCGTCCGACGCGAGCTCGATCGCGCCGACCGCGACGGCGGCCGGCGCGGGCTCATCTTGCGGGCCATGGACGCGATCGGGGTCGGGTTCGACTCCTGAGAACGGCTCGGGACGCGCCTCGCGGGGCACGGCCGGCGCCCCCGCCGCGCTGCGCGACGGTCGCTGCCAGCGAATGTCGCCATGGCCGACGTCAGACCGAGACCCCGCCGGCGGCGGGGCCTCGTGCGATGTGAAGCGGAGCGAGGGCGGTGTCGTCCCGCTCGCGGTTCAGCCTCCGGGGATATGGACGAGCAACAGCTGCCCGCCCTCGCGCTTGTTGAGGATGTCGGGGTTGCCATCGCCGGTCACATCGAGGCCGGGGGCGACGTCGACGAAGAGCGTGTGCGCCTGGACCGTCACGAGGAACGTCCCCGGCCCGAACCACTCTGAGACGTCGACGATGCCGCTCGCCTCCCACGCACCGAGGTTGCCGCGAGCGACGGCGCCTGGGGTCGACGGCGCCGGATCCTCGTCGGTCGGACCCTCATCGGCCGACTGGTCGACCTTGAAGGCCACTCGCATCGTCCCGTCGAAGCGGTACTGCCAGATCCGCGCCTCGGTCCGGCGCCCGTCATTGAGTTGGTCGGCCGTGTAGTTGAACTGCTGTGACGACCCTGGGTCCTCGGTGATGTACAGCCCGTTCCGCGTGGACTCGATGTTGTCGGGCTGATGGATCTCGCCGACGGTCTTGACCGGGTTGTCGTCACCCTCGATCAGGATCGACAGCGACGTCACCTTGGTCGGGTCCTTCTTGTCGAGCACCATCTTCCAGATGCGCCCGTTGGTCGACGTGCCTTTGCCGGGCACCGCCGGAGGGGCCGACCCGCGACCGGAGTCGACGACGTAGAGGACGTTCGACATCCCGCGGCGCTTGTCGTAGGCGATGTCTTCAAGACGGATGAACTTGAACACGCCATTGAGTTGCGACCAGCGCTCCAGGACCCACTGCGGTCCGTCCACGCTCGGACCGGTCGTCTGGCCGGGTGGGCGCGAGAACGACCCGTTCGTCGGCGGGGCGTAGGTCCCCGCGGGTACGCCGAGGAGGACCTCGGCCCGGGCCGACATCAGGTCTGCCCCCGTAGCGGGATCGATCCCGGTCGCGATGAACTTCGGGACCTTGATGAAATGGCCGGCCGTCGACTCGAAGCCCGGTGGGGCGAACGGGTCGAAGTGGCCGTACTCCTGGAATGGCCCATCGGCGACGAAGGCCCAGAGGTCGCCGGTGTCGTTCCATACGGCATCCGCGTTCTGGGCGATGTACATGAACATCTGTGACTGGGCCGGGCTGTTGACGAAGGTGTCATCACCCGAGACCACGACGGGCTTGCGATAGCCGGGGACGGCGACGCTGTTCTCGTGGTTGTGGCGACCCATGCCCCAGATCGGGCGGGACTGCCGCGTCTTGGGGTCATATGCGACGACCACACCGGATTGGCGGGCATCGGCGGCCCCTTCGGTCGCGGGCCAATAGGGCGGTCCGCTGCGCTTCACCCAGTCGACCGCCTCCTCGTTGGTGAGGAGCAGCTCGCGCGAGAACCCGTGCTCGCGACCGGCCAGGAAGTTCGAGCAGAAGCGCTGGAACCCCTGGTCAGAGGTGATGACCATCGCGGCATCGCTGATCGACGCGTCCCTGGTGCTGACGATCAGACGGCTCAGCTCGGCATTCCGGAAGTCGTTCTGGGAGTTCGCCTGCGTCGGTGACGTCGGCGGAGTGGCGTTCGGGTCATTGGAGTATGGGAACGGGACCGTCGAGGTCTCGTGGTTTACGTACACCTCGACGTTGCGGCGGTCCTTCCGCACGGCGATCCCGTCCGGGATGGCCTCGAACATGTAGCCGCCGATGGTGTCGCCGACCGTGATGATCGGATCGACCCAGGCCCTGGGGATGACTGGGTTCAGCATCGGCGCATGTGCGGTCGTGAAACCGGCCGACGCGGCTCCGGCCGGGCTGATGAGCCCGACGAGCACGCCCATCGATGCCAGAAGACTGACGATGCGGAGCGTCGGGTGGGGGCGACGGGACATGGGCTCCTCCTCCAGGTCGGTTCGTCAGGGACATCAGGAAGCGTGCGCCCGGGGCGAGGCCGCCGCAACCCGGCCGTCCGCTCTCGCGCACAGGATGGTGCCAGCAGGCACCGGTTTCGGGGCCTGGGTCAGGC
>DATBMM010000314.1:0-3090 GCA_036554825.1 Candidatus Limnocylindrales bacterium | reverse complement strand
CATAGCGACGGCGTGTACGCGGGCACCCACGAGCCCTATCTGTTCGGGCGGCGGCGCACCAGCGGTCCGCATCCCGAGCGTGGCAGCTACCGCTCCTTTGCCTCGTTCCGCGATCCGGACGGCAATGGATGGCTGTTGCAGGAGGTCACGACGCGGCTGGCCGGTCGCATCGACTCAGGGGTGACGAGCTTCGCGTCGAAGAACGACCTGGCCGATGCGTTTCGGCGTGCCGAGGCCGCCCACGGTAAGTACGAGGCCCGCCTCGGTCACAGAGATGCGAACTGGCCGGACTGGTACGCCGCGTACATGGTCGCGGAGCAGGCGGGGACGGAGCTGCCGTCGTGACGGCCTACGACGCGATCGTCATCGGCACCGGCCAGGCCGGTCCCTACGTGACCTCCCGTCTCGCGGGCGCCGGAATGACAGTCGCGGTCATCGAGCGCGGCGCCTTCGGCGGAACGTGCGTCAATACCGGCTGCATTCCGACCAAGGCGATGGTCGCGAGCGCCTACGCGGCGCGCATGGCCGCGCGCGCCCCCGAGTATGGCGTGGACGTCGGCCCGGTGCGTGTCGACATGAAGCGCGTGATGGCCCGGAAAGAGGCGGTCTCGAAGGCGTCGCGCACCGGCCTCGAAGACTGGCTGCGGAGCATGGAGAACTGCACCGTCTACCAGGGCCACGCCCGCTTCGAATCCGCGCGCGAGGTCACCGTCGGTGGGGCGCGCCTCCACGCGGACAAGATCTTCATCAACGTCGGCGGCCGCGCGTTCGTTCCCGACATGCCGGGCCTTCGCGAGATCGACTGTTTCACCAACAGCTCGATGATGTCGATGAACTTTCTCCCGAGGCACCTGATCGTCGTGGGTGGTAGCTACATCGGTCTCGAGTTCGGCCAGATGTTCCGGCGCTTCGGCGCCGAGGTCACGGTCATCGAGATGGGCGAGCGGCTCGTCGGCCGCGAGGACGAGGACGTGTCGGCCGCGATCCGGGAGATCGTCGAGCACGAGGGTGTCACGGTGCGCGCGAACGCGAAGTGCATCGGCTTCGCCAAGGACGGCGACGAGGTCGTCGCCAGCGTCGATTGTGCCGACGGGGCGCCGCGGGTGCGCGGCACGCACGTGCTGCTCGCGGTCGGTCGCCGTCCCAATACCGACGATCTGGGCCTCGAGAAGGCCGGGGTCGCGGTCGACGCGCGGGGCTACGTCGTGGTCGACGACCAGCTCCGCACGGGCGTTCCGGGAATCTGGGCGCTTGGCGATTGCAACGGCAAGGGAGCTTTCACGCACACGTCGTACAACGACGGGGAGATCGTGATCGCCAACCTGCTCGAGAACGATCCGCGCCGAGTGAGCGATCGGATCACCGCATACGCGCTGTACGTCGATCCGCCGCTCGGTCGGGCCGGGATGACGGAGGAAGAGATTCGCCAGAGCGGGCGCAAGGCGCTCGTCGCCAAGCGGCCGATGACGCGCGTCGGGCGCGCGGTCGAGAAGGGCGAGACTCAGGGATTCATGAAAATCGCGGTCGACGCCGAGACCGGCGCCATCCTGGGCGCCGCGATCCTGGGCACGGGCGGCGACGAGGTCATTCACTCGATCCTCGATGTGATGTACGCAAAGGCACCGTGGACGGTGATCCGTCGCGCGATGCACATTCATCCGACCGTCTCCGAGCTCGTGCCGACGCTGCTGTCCGACCTCCGACCGATGGACTAGCCACGCTTGAGTAGGCGTTCGAAGATTGAACATTCTGGTTCGTGGTTGCGGGGGCTGAATTCGCAGAATGCTACACGGTCGCCAGCTTGACAGCCGGCGGGCGGCAACAGAATATCCCGTGGCATGACGTTCGTTCCGGCGACGCTGTTTCCGACCACGCTGGTCGGCAGCTACCCACAGCCTGAGTGGCTGATCGACCGCGCGAGGCTGGCCGGGCGCTTCCCGCCCCGTGTGCGGGCCCGTGAGCTCTGGCGCATCCCGGAGCCGATGCTCCCGGAAGCACAGAACGACGCCACGCTCGTCGCCATCCGCGCCCAGGAGGCCGCGGGGCTCGACATCATCACCGACGGCGAGATTCGCCGCGAGAGCTACTCGAACCGCTTCGCCACCGCACTCGAGGGCATCGACATCGACAATCCCGGGAAAGCGCTCGATCGCTCAGGCCATCCCAACCCGGTGCCGCGCATCGTCGGCCCGATCCGCCGCCGGCACCCGGTCGAGGTCGAGGACACCAAGTTCCTGCGCGCCCACACCTCCAAGCCGATCAAGATGACCGTGCCCGGCCCCTTCACGATGACCCAGCAGGCCCAGAACGACTACTACCCGACCGAGGAGGCGGCGGCCATGGACTACGCGGCCGCGGTGAACGAAGAGATCCACGATCTCTTCGCGGCCGGCGCCGACATCGTACAGGTGGACGAGCCGTACCTGCAGGCCAGACCGGAGAAGGCGCGCCGCTACGGGCTCGACGCCCTCAACCGGGCGCTGGCCGGCGTCGTCGGGACCACCGCCGTGCACCTCTGCTTCGGGTACGCGGCGATCATTCATCAGCGGCCGTCCGGCTACTCCTTCCTGTCCGAGCTGGCGGCCTGCGCCTGTCATCAGATCTCCGTGGAGACCGCGCAGGCCAGGCTCGATTGCGAGGTGCTGGCCACGCTCGCCGGCAAGCAGATCCTGGTCGGGTGCCTCGATCTCAACGACCCGTCCGTCGAATCGCCGGAGACCATCGTCGAGCGCATCCAGCGCGCGCTCCCCTACGTGACACCCGCGAACATCGTGCTGGCCCCGGATTGCGGGATGAAGTACCTGCCGCGAGCGGTGGCCAACGGTAAGCTCGCATCGATGGTGGCCGCGGCCCGAATGCTGCGCGAGGAGTTCGGCGGGCGCTGACGGCTGCGTTGATCCACGTCCTACTGGATCCGCGCCCCCGCCGTGCCCTCGAGCACCGCCTCCCGCCACTCCCGCTTCAGCGGCAAGATCGGCGGCATCGGAATCACGTCCGGGACCGGCGTGGGCTCCGCCACCGCATCCTTCCGATCGGTCGCCGCGCCCTTCTTCATGAACAGGTTGTGATGCCGTAGGAGTGGACCTTCTC
>DATBMM010000302.1:0-6328 GCA_036554825.1 Candidatus Limnocylindrales bacterium | reverse complement strand
AGGCTCCGGCCCTTCGAAGCGGGGCCGGCACCGACCGGCTCGGCCTCATGCGCGATGTCCGCCTCGCCGCGCAGCCTCGCGCGCTCCTCGTCGTCCTCCGATCCACCCTCGCGGATCCGGCGCCAGTCGCTCTCGAGGACGCTCATCGCCAGCTCGTCCCACCAGCGTCCGTCCCGGAAGATCGACTCCCGCGCTCGACCCTCGACCACGAATCCGCAGCGGCGATAGGTGCGGATCGCGCGCTCGTTGAACTCGAACACGAACAGCGCGATCCGGTGCAAGCCGAGTGGGCCGAAGGCGTGATCGAGCATGAGCCGCGTCGCCTCGGTGCCCTTCCCCTGACCCCAGGCGTCCTTCTCACCGATGGTGATGTGGTACAGCGCGGAGCCGTTGTCGCCGTCGAGCTGACTGAAGGCGCAGGTCCCGATGAGCCGGTCGCCGTCACGCTCGTGGATCGCCATCGCCAGGGCGTCCGCCCCGACGACCCGCGCCGTGAAGAAGCGCTCGATCTCCTCGGGCTTCATCGGGGCTTCCTGATAGCGGGCGAGGCGCGCGATCTCGGGGTCCGAATACCAGCGTCGGAACGCCCCCAGATTCTCCGGGACGTGCCGGCGCAGGACCACCCGCGACCCCGTCAGCACCTCCGGGAACCACGTTCGCGGCGCCATCGGCGGAACCGTATACCATCGCCGCCATGCGCCGCTGGAGCGACCTGGCCGAGCGCGTGGCGGCGACGACTCGCACCTCCGAGAAGACCGCCCTTCTGGCCGACTACCTCCGCAGCCTCACCCCCGACGAGCTGCCGGTCGCGGCCGTCTTCCTCACCGGGCGACCGTTCCCGGAGGCGGACCAGCGCGCGACCGGCCTCGGCTGGTCATCGATGATGGCGGCGATCACCGCCCTCACCGGGGCGACCCGCGACGACCTCGGGCGGGCCTACGACCGCTACTCCGACCTGAGCCTCGCCGTCGAGGACGTCCTGATCGGGGCCGGGCACGCGCCGCCCGAGGACGTCTCGCCGTCGCTGCCCGAGGTTGCCGCGACGTTCGCCGCGATCGAGACGGCCTCGGGCCCAGCGGCCAAGGCACAGCTCCTGCATGACCTACTCGCGCGGGCCGATCCACCCACCGCCAAGGCCATCGTCAAGGTGCTGGGCGGCGAACTGCGCATCGGCCTCCGGGAGGGCCTCGTGGAGGCCGCCATCGCGCGAGCGTTCGATCGGCCCATCGACGAGGTCAAGTGGGCCGGCATGCTGACCGGCGACATGGGCCGGCTCGCCGAGCTGGCCCGCGACGATCAGCTGGGCGAGGCGGAGCTGGCGCTCTTCCACCCGCTCAAGTTCATGCTCGCCTCACCGGCCGAAGACGCCGACGAGATCATCGCCCGCCTCGGGCCCGAGGTCTGGGTCGAGGACAAGTACGACGGCATCCGGGCGCAGCTCCACAGGCGCGGCAGCGACGTCCGCCTCTACTCACGCGACCTGCACGACGTCAGCAACCAGTTCCCCGAGATCGTCGACGCCGCTCGGCCGCTGGCCTGGACCGGCGTCATCGACGGCGAGATCCTCGCGTTCAAGGATGGTCTCGTCCTGCCGTTCATCAGCCTCCAGGCCCGACTCGGCCGGAAGGCTCCGTCGGCGACGATCCAGTCCGAGATCCCGGTCATCTACGTCGCCTTCGACCTGCTGGCGCTTGGCCCGGGCGACGATCCCGACGGAGACGCCACGGTGGAGCCGTTGCTGCGCGAGCCGCTCCGCGTGCGGCGCGAGCGCCTCGATGGCATCGACCTGCCGCACGTCGACGACGCCGGTCGGTTCATCCGATCGCATTTGGCCGTGGCGCGCGATGCCGACGCGCTCGAGGCGGCCTTCGCGGATGCCCGCGGCCGCCGGAACGAGGGACTGATGGTCAAGGATCCGACCAGCGGGTACTCGCCCGGTCGTCGAGGGCTGGGCTGGCTGAAGATGAAGAAGGCGCTGGCCACGATCGATTGTGTCGTGGTCGGCGTCGAGGTCGGCCACGGCAAGCGGCACGGCGTCCTGTCCGACTACACCTTCGCGGTGCGCGACGAGGAGACCGGCAAGCTCGTGAACATCGGCAAGGCCTATAGCGGGCTGACGGATGCCGAGATCGCCGAGATGACGGCATGGTTCGAGGCGCACACCATCGCGCGCTTCGGCCGCTATCGGCAGGTCGAGCCGCTGATCGTGGTCGAGATCGCCTTCGACGTCATCGTCCGGAGCAAGCGCCACGGGTCGGGGTTCTCGCTGCGCTTCCCGCGCATCCATGCCCTCCGCCCGGACAAATCGGTGGACGACATCGACACCGTCGCGACGGTGACCGCGCTATACGAAGGTCTCCAGCACGGATCCGAGTTGCTGGTGACCGCCGGCGCCAGGACCGTACCGACCGAGCCGGTCTGACGCCACGTCGCTCCAAGGCTTGGCTATCCTGTGGCGATGTTCGACTCCCTCGGTGGGATCTTCCAGCAGGTCCGGCTGACCCTCTACACGAACTCGTTCGTCGTCGTCGGGACGCTCGCCACTCGACAGCGCCGGGTCACGGACATGCTCAATCTCGCCGAGGACCGCTTCCTGGTCCTCGCGGACGTGACGACCAACGAATTCGGGCCGCATGGCGAGTCGCTGCGATCCGAGTTCGCCCAGGTCAACCTCGCTTCGGTGCTGTTCGCGGTCGTGAACGAACCGGTCGCCCCGGCACCCGAGCTGCGGACGCCGAAGATCCCCGAAGAGGCGCTGATCTCGATCCCGCCGTTCAAGGTGACGGGCCACATCCACCTCATGCCGGAGCGAAGCCTCCGGGACGCCCTCTCGGAGCTGACGGGTGCCTTCCTGCCGGTGACGAGCGCGACGTACTGGTCCGACTCGCTCGGCGAGGCCCGGGCGAGCGCCGAGCTGCTCGCGGTGAACCACGAGCGGGCGCAGATCCTCGCTCCGCACCGCGAGGCCGATCCGTGGGCGGGTCTGGACCAGGCGAAACCGGCGAGCGGCGAGGCGCCGCCCGAGCCGACCGGCTGGTAGCGGAGGCCGCGACCGCCTCCTCGCCGCTTGCGGCGCCGCGAAGCCCCTACCGGTCGACCGGCAGGTCCAGTCGGTTGCCCCACTCCGCCCAGCCACCGTCATACACGGCGACATCGTCGTGGCCGAGCAGGCTCAGGACGAACACCAGCTTCGCGGCCGCGACGCCCGAGCCGTCGTAGGCGACCATCCGGCCGCCGCGGCTGACGTTCGCGGCGTGCAGCCGGTCGCGCAGATCGCTTCCGTCGCGAAGGCGCTGACTGCCGGCCGTGTGCATCGAGCCGACCGGCACGTTGATCGCCCCCGGGATGTGGCCGAGCCGGCGTGTGTTGCCCTCGAACCCCCGGTACTCGGCAGGCGCTCGCGCGTCGAGCAGCGTCACGCCCGGCGACCCGAGCAAGGCGCGGACGTCGGCCGTGGTGAGGTGGAGGCGATTCGGGCCGCGCGGCACGAACGGCGTCAGCGGTGCGCTCGGGGGTTCGCCGGCGCCGCGCTCGATCGACCGGCCCTCCGCCTCCCAGGCGGGGAAGCCACCGTCGAGGATCCGCACGTGCTCGGCGCCGTAGGTCTTGAGGGTCCACCACACACGGGCGGCGTACAGGCCCTGCGTGTCGTCGTACACGATGACCGTCGTCTCGTCGCCGATCCCGGCCCGGGCGGCCGTGGCCGCGACCCGCCCTGGCGAGGCGAGCCGGATCGTGTCGCCGGTCTCGTCCATCTCGACGAGGTCGGCCCGCCAGTCGATCGAGACCGCGCCCGGGATGTGGCCGGCGCGATGCACCTCGGCACCTGTCCCGTCCGGCCGCCAGCGGGCGTCGAGGACGCGGACACCCGGACGGCCCAGGTGCTCGTCGAGCCACTCGGTCGTGGCCAGGATCTCGGGGCGAGCCAGACCGGACATCGTCGCTCGTATGATACGGGCCGTGTCGGCTCCGAACCCCCCCGACGCGGACCGCCTCGCCTCCGTCCGCGAGATGCTTCCTGCACTCGACGCGGGCATCTACCTCAACACCGGATCCGTCGGGCCGCTCCCCGCCGAGACGGCCGCGGCCATGGCCGAGCTGAGCGAGTACGAGCTCCGCACCGGGCGCGCCCACCCCGACTACTACGAAGAGACGCTCCAGCGGATGGCCGAGGCGCGTGCGGCGGTCGCGGCGGTGCTGACGGCGGATGTCGGCGACGTCGCGCTGGCCCATTCGACGACCGACGCCGTGAACATCGGGGTGTGGGGTCTGGACTGGCGTCCGGGCGACCGCGCTGTGACGACGAGCCTCGAACACCCGGGCGGCGTCGGTGGCCTGTACGACCTTCGCGCGCGACTCGGGATCGACCTCGCCTTCGTCGACGTCGCTCCCGCCCGCTCGGACGAGGAGGTGCTCGCGGCGTTCGAGGCGGCGATCGACGGGCGGACGCGGGCAGTCGTGGTGTCGCACGTCCTGTGGGCGTCGGGCAGGCTGTTGCCGATCGCGCGGCTCGCGGAACTGGCCCACGCCCGCGGCGCCCTGCTCATCGTCGACGGCGCCCAGGCGGCGGGCGCCATCCCGGTGGACCTCGCGGGACTCGGCGTCGACGTGTACGCGGTCGCGGCACAGAAATGGTTGCTCGGCCCTGAGGGGATGGGCGCCGTCGCGGTCGCGCCCGCGGCGCGTGACCGGCTGGCCCCGTCGTGGGGCGGCCACCACACGTTCGAGACCGTCGATTCGGCGGGGACGGCCGTCTGGTGGGCCGACGCCCGACGGTACGAGTCGTCGAACTGGCACCGCCCGTCGATCGTCGGGATGGCCCGCTCGATCGGCTGGCTCAGCATGTTCGTCGGCCTTGACTGGGTCCATGCGCGCGGCACCGGGCTGGCGCGGATGGCGGCCGATCGACTCGCGGCGATCGACGGCGTCGAGGTGCTGACGCCAACGGACCGCATGGCGACGCTGGTGACGTTCCGGATCCGTGGCTGGACGCCGCAGGCAGCCCTGGACGAGCTGGGTGCGCGGGTCTTCGCGGTCGCCCGCACGGTGCCCCCGCTCGACGGACTGCGCATCAGCGTCGGGTTCTTCACCTCCGAGGCGGAGCTCGAGCGATTCATCGGCTGCGTCGAGCTGCTCGCGGCGCACACCCCCGAGACGATCCCGCCCCGGCGCACGCTCACCATCCTGAGCAGTGGCTGACGGGCGGCCCGTCCGCCATCGGTCGTGGGCGGAGATCCGCTGGCGGCAGTTCCGTCACGCCCCACGACCCGTGGTGCGGGCCGTCGCCGCGAGCCTGTCGACCGCGCTCGTCGCGGCCATGGCCTTCCTCGTGTACGACGTCGCGATCAGCCGCGGCGCGTCGTTGCCCGGCGGTGACCTGCGTCTGCTCGCGATCGTCGGCTATGCCGTCCTGGTGCTGGCCGTCGGCACCGTGGTGACCTACCTGGTCGTGCCCCAGCCGACCGGGTCCGGGACCGTGCGGCGACGGAGTGCCTGGAGCGCCGCGCTCGGGTTCTTCGCCGCGGTGCCGATCGCCTGGCTGGTGATGGTCGCCGCCCTCCAGGTCGTGCGACCCCTCCTCGGCTGACCGGCGGCGCGCGGATGCACCACGAACCGGCCGGCGGTCGCTCGGCGCCTAGCCCATCCGTACCATTCCGGGTACCCTGCGGCCGACGGCATCATCCGGCGTGTCCCGGTCTTCCGGGAACCTCGTCCACCCGCTGAGGTTTCGCGTGTCCATCGACGAGCAGCACGTCGCGCTCCCGAAGCTCTATGGAGCTCCCGCGTACGGCCGTCCGCCGCTCGCGGTCCAGGAGACCCCGCGACCGATCGATGTCGATGACCTGCCGATCGAGGCGGACCGGAGCGACGAGGATCGTGCGTTCGCAGCCACATTGCCGGTGCGGGCCTGGGCCGCAGGCGGGATGACCGCCTCCCATTCGGCCAGCGATACGAGCTCCACAGAGATGCAGCTGGTGGGGCGCCGACTGACGCTGAAGTCGATCGCGGGCCGGCTGCTCGGGGACGACTGAGCCGCTCCGCCACACGACCAGCGTCCGGCGCGGGTGTAGCATCGCTGCGGGGGAGTAGCTCAACGGTTAGAGCGGCGGGCTTATATCCCGCTGGTTCCAGGTTCGAGTCCTGGCTCCCCTACCACCGGCGGACCCGGCAAGGATCCGCGTCAGGCGGTCGCGTCCCGCACGAATCCGACCAGCCGGTCCCGGCGACCCTCGGTGAGGCTGCGCTGCGGGGGCAGACCGTCGATCCACGGGGCGATCTGGTCCGGCGTGAGCACGGCGCAGTCGGTCGTCCGGCCGACGATGGGCTC
>DATBMM010000266.1:0-8338 GCA_036554825.1 Candidatus Limnocylindrales bacterium | reverse complement strand
GACGACCGGGACGTCCGTGGTCTGCGACGTGACGAACGCGGACGTGCCGCCGAAGCCGACGTCCAGCTGGCCGGCCTGGAGGGCCTGCATGACCTTGCCGTCGCCCTCGAACACGGTCGTCTCGACATTGAGGCCGTTCCGTTCGTAGATGCCGGCTCGCTTGGCGAGCTCGGCGGCGAACTGGCTGGTCTCGGTGACGCTGAGCCCCATCTTGATGTCGGTCTTCTCCGGCGTCGGGAGCTCGCCCGTGGCCGCGGAGGGCGAGGCGTCGCCGCTGGGAGCGGCGCTCGGCGCGACGCTGGGGGCGGTGGTCGCAGCCCCCGGGGTGCTACATGCGGCGATCAGGAGCGCTGTCGCGAACAGACCGAGTGAGCGCGAGAGTTTCGCCATGTCGGGATGGTCCTCCTCCTTAGGGCGCCGGGTCCCATGGCGGTGGGACGCGCCGACCGGAATGTAGTCGAAGTGTTTGACATTGTCTACAATCTGACGCCAAACTGCGCCATTCCGCCGGAGCTGATCCCCAGGTCATCCGCGGATCCCCAGTTGGTCATCCACGCGGAGACGATCGGTGCGAATCCCCGCTCGACCGGCGCCACCCGGAGCCCGACGCATGGCCGCCATGGCTGCCTGGAGTACGCTGCCCCGCGCCCCGGTTCGCGTGTGTCGAGCCACCGGCCCGCGTCCTGAGGAGCCGCGATGAGCGTCGCCGTCGCCAGCCAGCCACTCCGGCCTCGACCCCGGAACCGCCTGGCGCGCGCGCTCATGAACGAGCGACTGCTGTACGGGCTGGCGGGTGTCGTGCTCTTCCTGCTCGTATGGGAGGTCGGTAGCCGGGTCGGGGTCATCGACCGGGCCTTCTTCGGGCGACCGACCGGCATCGTCGAGGCCGGGATGAAGGAGGTCCAGACCCCACGGTTCTGGGGCGACCTGGCGGCAAGCTTCTTCGAGTTCGCCAGCGGCTTCATCCTGGCGATCATCCTCGGGATCCCGATCGGCCTCGCGGCTGGCCGCTTCCGCCGCCTCCAGTACGCGCTTGATCCCTGGCTGAACTTCTTCAACAGCCTGCCGCGCATCGCGCTGCTCCCGGTCCTCGTGATCATGTTCGGGGTCTTCGGACCGGCGTCGAAGATCGCGGTCGTCTTCCTCGGAGCGTTCTTCTCGATCGTCATCCCGACGATGCAGGGCGTGCGAACCACGGACGCCCGCTTCGTGGACGTCGCCCGCAGCTTCCGGGCTTCCGAGTGGCTGATGTTCCGCTCGGTCGTCATCCCGTCGACGGTGCCGTTCATCATCACCGGCCTGCGCCTGGGCGTCGCCCGGGCGCTGATCGGCGTCGTGACCGCCGAGCTCTACACGCAGACCGAGGGCATCGGCGTGCTCATCCGGCGCGCGACCGAGCTGCGCCAGGGGGACCGGGCATTGTTCGGGGTCCTGCTGTTCACGATCTCCGGGATCATCGGCGTGGAGTCGATCCGCCGCGTCGAGGCCCGCTTCCAGAAGTGGCGGCCGGCCACGTCGCTCGATCGGAGGTAGACGACCATGGATATGGGCCTGGCGCTCCAGGCACGCGACGTCCGCATGGAGTACGTCGACCAGGCGACCGGCGACCGGCTCCTCGCGATCGACCGCGTCGACATCGACATCGCCGAGGGCCAGTTCGTCAGCATCGTCGGCCCGTCGGGCTGCGGCAAGTCGACGTTCCTCAAGATCGTCAACGGGCTGTTCCCGGCCACCGCGGGGACGATCGAGATCAGGCAGTCGCCGAAGGGCGTGGCGCACGCGATGGTCTTCCAGGATTCGTCGCTGTTCCCGTGGTACGACATCGTCGACAACGTCGCGTACGGCCTGGTCTGCCAGGGGGTCCCCCGCAAGGAGGCGCAGCGGCGCGCCCAGCCGCTGATCGACCTGGTGAGCCTCACCGGGTTCGAGGGCAAGTTCCCGTATCAGCTGTCGGGTGGCATGCAGCAGCGAGCGAACCTCGCCCGGGCGCTGACGGTCGACCCGGAGATCCTGCTGATGGACGAGCCGTTCGCAGCCCTCGACGCGCAGACCCGCGAGCTCATGCAGGCGGAGCTCCTGCGCATCTGGAACGAGGCCAACAAGACGGTCCTGTTCATCACCCACCAGATCGACGAGGCCATCTACCTGTCCGATCGCGTGCTGGTGATGAGCGCCAGACCCGGGCGCATCCTGGCCGACATCACGATCGACCTGCGCCGGCCTCGGAAGCTGGAGATCAAGCGCACGCCGGAGTTCATCGCCTACGCCGACCAGATCTGGGGTCTCATCTCGACCCAGCTCAAGCCGCATATCCACGACAAGGCGGCGCATCCCGGCGGTGAGGCCGTCGCGTGACCGTCGCCTCGCCCGACCTGACACGGACGCGCAGCCAGCACCCGGACGGGTCGCGGCGCATCCGTGTGCCGGGCATCCCCGAGCGCCTGAAGTACGGCCTGCTCGGGTTCCTCGTCGTCCTGCCGCTGTGGGAGGCGGTCGTCCGGCTTGGGCTGGTCAAGC
Source organism: Candidatus Limnocylindrales bacterium (assembly GCA_036554825.1). Lineage (GTDB taxonomy): Bacteria > Chloroflexota > Limnocylindria > Limnocylindrales > CSP1-4 > SPCO01. Next base: position 5,821 of record DATBMM010000266.1, on the reverse strand, counting down.
GGGTCACGCTGAGCTCGCCGTCGCTCATCCTCGAGGCGGCCTGGGAAGACCTGATCATCAACGGCACGCTCTGGCCGCACATCTTCCAGTCGTCGCAGCAGTTCTTCCTGGGCCTCGGGCTCGCCCTCATCACCGGCGTGCCGCTCGGCCTCGCGCTCGGGCTCTTCCGGCGGTTGAACTACTTCCTCGACCCGTGGCTGTCGGCGATCTACGCGACGCCGACGATCGCCCTGGTCCCGCTGATCATCCTGATCCTCGGGCTCGGGCTCGAATCGAAGGTCTTCATCGTCTGGCTGGAGGCGATCTTCGTGATCGTCGTCACGACGATGGTCGGCGTCCGGGCGGCCGAAGCACGCTACCTGGACCTCGCCAAAAGCTTCCGCGCGTCACGCTGGCTGACGTTCCGGTCAGTCATCCTGCCGAGTTCCTTCCCGTACATCCTTACCGCCCTGCGGCTGGGCGTGACGCGGGCGCTCGTCGGCGTCGTCGTGGCCGAGTTCTTCGCCGCGAACAAGGGGCTCGGGTTCTTCATCAACTTCTCGGGCACGACCCTGCGGACGGATCGGGTCATGCTCGGCGTCATCCTGCTCGGACTGTTGGGGGTCGTGCTGGGCGAGGGCGTCCGGCGGATCGAGCGCCGCTACGAGAAGTGGCGCCCGGAGTTCCGCTAGCCGCGAGACCCCGGGGGCGGCCTCGGTCAGTTGTCGTTGCGGCGGTCGAAGCGACGCTCGGCGAGGCGCCGGTCGGCGCGCTCGCGGGCCTCGGCCTCCTTGATGTAGCGGCGGATCAGCACGGCGACGCGGCGGTAGTGGCCGGCCAGGTGCGCCACGGCGCGGTCGGCGTCTCCGACGCGGACGGCCTCGAAGAAGTGCTCGTGGATCGAGCTCGAGTGCTGGATGGTCGCCCAGCGCAGCACGCGGGCGACCTCGGCGCGCAGCCGCATGATCAACCCGACCAGACGGGGCCGTCCGGTGACTGAGTAGAGCCGCAGGTAGAACTGCTCGCGCGCGGCCAGCTGGTCGTCAGGCGAGCGAGCGTCCTGCATGTCCCGGAAGAGCTTCTCGAGGTCGTCGAGGTCCTCGTCGGTGAGGAGCGGCAGGGCGAGCCGGACCGCCTCGCTCTCGAGCAGGATCCGAAGGTCGTAGACCTCCTCGACGTCGTCGGCGTCGAGGGCGGTGACGGTAAAGCCGCGATGCGGCACGGACGTGACGAGACCCTCGTACTCGAGGGCCCGGAGCGCCTCGCGCACCGGGATACGGCTCGTGCCGAATACATCGGCCAGCTCTTCCTGGCGCAGCCGGGCACCCGGGCCGAGCACGCCGGACAGGATCGCCTGGCGTACCGAGGCAAGGACGACGTCCTGCGCGGTCACGTTCTCCTCGCGCGCGGCGTCGATGATCGCGACCAGCTTCTCGTTCTGGTCGGTGCGCGGATCGTTGCGGGCGATGCGATCTTCCAAGCCCCTCACCCTCCCAGCATGGCGTCGCCGGACACCACGATACCGCCGACCATGGTCGAACGGACGGCCACCGTCGCGAGGTCCGCGCCTTCCGCGAACGGGTCGCCGTCGAGGACCACCAGGTCGGCGAGCGCGCCGGGCTCGAGGCGGCCAAGCCGCCGGTCGCCGACGATGTCGGCCGGTGTGGTCGTCATGGCGCGCCAGGCCGAGATGACGTCGATCCGCTCCGGATGGACGGAGCCATCGAGGCATCGCCGCTCGACCGCGTGGCGGATCGCGGCGATCGGGTCGTACGGCGCGCACGGATAGTCGCTATCGAGGACCAGCGGGATGCCGGCTCGCAGCCCGCTGGCCAGCGGCATGATCCGATCGATCCGGTGGGGCTCGAAGGCGTCGTCCCACTCGCGACGGTACGCGCCGAGGAACGCCGGTTGGGTGGACCACACCGCCCCGCTCCGGGCGATGCGGTCGATCCGCTCGGGGTCGAGGTCGAGATAGGCGTGCTCCAGGCGGTGCGGAGCGGCCGTCGGCCTCCCCGCTCGCTCGAATGCGTCGAGCGCGAGGTCGACGGCCCGAGGGCCGACCGCATGGACCGCGACCTGGAGGCCGTTCGCTGTCGCGCGTCCGACCAGGTCGTCGAGCCGCTCGGGTTCGACCCGCAGCAGGCCCCGGTTGTCCGGCTCGTTCAGGTACGGGTCCTCGACGGCCGCGTTCCGGACGATGCAGAACCCGTCGATGCTGATCTTGATGCCGAGGACCAGGAACCGGTCGTCTCCCCGGCCGTGGCGCACGCCCAGGTCGAGCAGCCAGTCGAGCGACAGCGGGGATTCGTGGACGCGGTAGTAGAGACGCACCCTGACGCCGAGCTCCCCCGCCGCGTGCAGGGCCGCGAGGTCGGCCGCCTCCTCCGGCATCCGGACCATCTCGTGGATCGTGGCGATCCCAGCGCGATGGAGGTCGCCGACGGCGTCACGGACTGCGACGCGCCGGTCCGCGGCCGCCAACGGCGGCACGACGGTGTCGGCGCGGGACGTGTCGAGCCTGAGTTTGGCGGTCTCGTGGAGGATGCCGGTCGGCTCGCCGGTCGCGTCGCGCTCGATGCGACCGCCCGACGGGTCGGCGGTCTCGCGATCGATCCCCGCAGCGCGCAGGGCTGCGCTGCTCGCGGCCACGACATGCTTGCCGATCCCGCGCAGGACGACCGGTCGACCGCCCGCTGCCCGATCGAGCTCGTGGCGGTCGGGCATGCGCTTCTCGGCGTAGCGGCTGGGCGACAGGCCGTCGCCCTCCAGCCAGGCGTCATCCGCGAGGGTCGCGGCTCGCGTGGCGACGAGCTCGAGCAGCGCGTCGACCGACGCGGGGGCGGCCGCCTCGATATCGAGGAAGCACCGGCCGAGCACGGCGCCGCGGTGGAAGTGCGTGTGGGCATCGATGAACGCCGGGAGGACCAGGCGGTGGCCGGCGTCGAGCACCTGTGTCGCCGGGCCAGCGTCGTCACGCAGGTCGTCCCACCGCCCGATGACGGCGACGGCCCCGTCACTGATCCCGATGGCGTCGCCGGTGACGGCTGCGCCGGGGGTCGGGACCACTCGCGCGCGGCGCACGATCGTATCGAGCGGCACGGTCCGGCGAGGGGTCGACACGCGCTAGAATGTATCCATTCGAGCCTAGATTGTCGATGACTCAGGGGCGATATGAATCCAAGCGCCGGCCCTGAGCGGGGCTCCGTCCTTTCGCGGCTCGGTCCCTTCCGACACCGGCCGTATGCCGTCTATTGGGGCGGCGGGTTCGTCTCCAACCTCGGCAGCTGGCTGCAGACCGTGGCCGGCTCGATCTTCGTCTACCAGCTCACCGGGTCGGCTCTGGCCGTCGGCCTGCTGAACTTCGTCGGCTACCTGCCGATCTTCCTCTTCTCGATCGCCGGCGGCGTCCTGTCGGACCGCTACGACCGCCGTCGGGTCGTCATCTGGACGCACGTGGCTTCGCTGATCATCGCCTCGGGGCTGGCGATCCTGGCGTTCGCGGAGCGCGCCGACGAGCTGACGCTGATCGTCGCGTTCTTCGCGATCAACACGATCTACGCGATCGCCAAGCCGTCGGTCGTGGCCCTCCTGCCCGGCCTCGTCCCACGCGACGAGGTGACCGACGCGGTCGGGCTCAACTCCCTGCAGTTCATCCTCGGCCAGATCAGCGGGCCGCTCATCGCCGCCGTCGTGATGGCGGCGGGCGGGGCGGCGTGGGCCTTCACGATCAACGCGTTGACGTTCCTCGGACCGATCGTGGCGATGCTGTACCTCCAGCGCCGTGGGCTCGGCGCGCGCGAGGTGGGCACGCCAGGCGGCGCGGAAGGCCGGCCCGCGCCCCCGATCCGCGTGATGGACTACGTGCGCGCGGAGACCTGGGTCGTCGCGCTGCTGGCCGGCATCGTGGCGACGAGCGCGCCGCTCGAGTTCATCCGCACGCTGTCGCCGGCCATCGTCGTGGAAGGCTTGCGTGAGCCGGAGAGCGCCGCGGGTCTGATCGTCGCCGCGCAGAGCGTCGGATCGGCGCTCGCGCTGACGATCTTCGTGCCCCTGCGACGACGCGGCTGGTCGCAGAGGATGGCCGGGATCGGGCTCGCCCTGCAGGCCGTCGGGCTGGCTGGGACGGCGCTCGCGCCGTCACTCCCGGTCGCCCTCGTCGCGGTCGCGTTCGTCGGATTCGGGTTCTCGCTGTGCTTCCCTGTGCTCACTGGTGCCTTGCAGCTGGAGCTCCCGGATGCGGTCCGCGGACGCATCATGGCCTTCCACCAGACGGCCCACCTCGGGAACCGGCCGATCACGGCAGTCATCGTCGGCGTCCTGGCGACCACCCTGGGCGCCCAGCCGGCCGTCGCGGTCGGTGCAGTCCTGGCGCCGCTGGGCATCGTCGCCTCGCGCCGGGCATGGCGGCTGCTGTCAGCGCGGCCGCCGGCGAACGAGCTCGATCCGGGAGCCGCCATCGCCTCGACCGCGGAAGCCGCGCGGGGCTAGGTCGACCGGCCAGTCGCGGCGGATGCCCGCGACACGATGTCGGCGAGCGCCGCCGGCACATCGAACGCCGGCTCATACCCGAGATCGGCGCGCGCCGCCGAGATGTCGAAGAGGACGTTGCGTCCCGGCGGGAAGCGTTCGCCCATCGAGAGGCGGCAGCCGGGGAAAGCGGTCTCGAGCGCCCGGGCGAAGTCGGCCATCGTCGTGATCCGGCCCGCGCCGACGTGATAGACGTGGCTGGTCAACGGGCCGTCCGCGAGGCTCGCGGCGGCGATCGCGGCGCCCACATCGGCGTAGTAGACCAGGTCGAACCCCTGGTCCGGGTGCACGTCGACAGAGACGTCGCCGCCAGCTATCGCCGCGGCCACGAGGTCGGAGTGGAAGCTCAGGCCCGCATGCGTGGCAGCGCTCTTACCTGGCCCCCAGGTCGTCGTGAAGCGAAGCGTCGCCGCGGACAGCCCACGCTCCCGCGCGGCGGCGACCAGCCGCTCGACGGCGAGCTTGGACACCTCGTAGACCTGCCGGGGGCTCGGGGGATGCTCGATCGGCACCGGCTCGTACGCGGGATGGAGATAGCGCTCGGGCAACGGCCCGAGGACGCCCTTCGTGCTGTTGGCGACCAGGCGCCGCACGCCGGCCGCCTCCGACGCCCCGATCAGTCGCGCTGTCGCGATCGTGTTCACCTCGAACGCCGTCACCGGGTCGCTCTCACAGACGTCGCCGACCAGGGCCGCCAGGTGCACGACGTGGCTGACCCCATGCTCGCGGAGGGTCCGCTCCACCAGGTCGCTGTCGCGCACGTCGCCGACGACGGAGGCGTCGGGGATCGCGGCATCCTCCGCGAGGCCCGTCCGCGGAGCGTCGAGCAGGTCGAGGACGACCACCCGAGCGTCGCGCGCATGGAGGGCGCGGACCACCCAGGGGCCCATGGTGCCGTGGCCGCCGGTGACCAGGACGGTCGCGGTCATCCCGCGTTCGGCCGGACAGCCGCCTTCACGAAGCCCGGCAGGCCGGCGGCGCGGGCGTCGATCGCGGCGGCACCGTCCTCCAGCGGGAACACGTGGGTGATCATCGCACCGAGGAACGTCCGCAGGTCGGCGTCCGCCTCGACCAACGCGCGGGCGGCGAGGACGGCCGCCTCGTCCTTGGAGAGGACGCCCTGGACGCGGATCTCGCGATACACCAGGTCGTCGGTCCGGAACGGGACGTCGACGCCACGCCCGACGACACTCGCCACGACCAGCGTGCCCTGCGGACGGAGGTGGTCGGCGGCGGTGGCGACGGCCCGCGGATCCCCGGTGACGTCGAGCACGACGTCGTAGCCGCCGCCGCTCGCGTCGAGCTGCGCGGC
>DATBMM010000220.1:0-16239 GCA_036554825.1 Candidatus Limnocylindrales bacterium | reverse complement strand
CTTTCCGCTCGAGACGCTGGTGGCCACCGTCGAGCGGTTCGCCGGTCCCAAGGAGACCCCTGCCGCCCATGACTGACATCCACATCCTCCTGATCCTTCTCGGGGTCGTCCTCGTCATGTGGGGCTATCTCGAGCTCGCCGAGCGTGTCCGCCGATGAACGCGGTCGACCTGCTGGCGGCGCTGTCCGCCGTCTTCGGCTTCTTCTATCTCGCGTGGGCGCTGCTGCGACCCGAGGACTTCTGAGATGTCAGGACCTGATCTCCTTACGCTCGTCGTACTGGCCGCGGCCATCCTGGTCGCGACCCCGTTCGTCGGCCGCTACATCCACCGCGTGATGGAGGGCGAGCCGACCCTCTTCAGCCCTGTCTTGCGACCGGTCGAGCGATTCGTCTATCGCACCACCGGCGTCGACGAGGCATCCGAGCAGACCTGGAAGGGGTACGCCGTCAGCGTCCTGGTGATGGCCGTGGTCGCCATCGTCGCGGGGTACGTGATGCTCCGGCTCCAGGACGTGCTGCCGCTGAACCCGGGAGCCGTCGCCGCGCAGTCCCCGGATCTCGCGTTCAACACGTCGGTCAGCTTCGAGACCAACACGAACTGGCAGAACTACTCAGGGGAGAGCGGCGCCAGCCACCTCATCCAGTCGACCATGCTCGCGGTCCGCAACTTCACCTCCGCGGCCACCGGTATGGCCGTTGCGATCGCGCTCATCCGCGGCCTCACCCGTCGCGGCGCCAAGACCCTCGGCAACTACTGGGTCGATCTGACCCGGGGCGTCCTCTACATCCTCCTGCCGATCTCGATCGTCGGCGCGCTGATCCTCGTCTGGCAGGGTGCGCCGCAGACCTGGAGCGGCCCCCAGACCGTCACGACACTCGAGGGCGCGCAGCAGACCATCGCGCTTGGCCCGGTGGCCTCCCAGGAGTGGATCAAAGAGCTGGGCAACAACGGTGGCGGGTTCTTCAACGCCAACTCCGCCCATCCGTTCGAGAATCCGACCGCGCTGACCAACTGGCTCGAGATGTTCGCCATCCTGCTCATGCCCTTCTCGCTGACCTACGCCTTCGGCCGATACGCAGGCGACCAGCGGCAGGGCTGGACGATCTTCGGCGCGATGGCCGCGATCCTGCTGGTCGGCGGTGTCATCGCCGCGAACCATGAATACGTCGGCAACCCGTTGTTCCCTGCCGATGTCGCCCAGGCGGCGGTCGGCAATATGGAGGGCAAGGAGGTCCGATTCGGCGCCGCCCTCGGCGGCCTCTGGGCGGCCATCACGACCGGGACCAGCACTGGCGCGATCAACGCCTGGCACGACAGCCTGCAGCCGATCGCCGGCCTCGTCCCGCTCTTCAACATGGAGCTCGGCGAGATCTCACCTGGCGGCATCGGCGCGGGCATGTACGGCATGCTCGTCATCGGCGCCATCCTGGCCGTGTTCATCGCCGGCCAGATGGTCGGCCGGACGCCCGAGTACCTCGGCAAGAAGGTCGAAGCCTTCGAGATCAAGATGGCGATGCTCGTCGCGCTCGTGCTGGGGGCCAGCATCCTCGGCTTCACGGCGCTGGCCACCGCGCTGCCCGAGGGCCAGGCGGGACCGCTCAACGTCGGCCCGCACGGCTTCGCGGAGATCCTCTATGCGTTCTCCAGCCAGACGGGCAACAACGGTTCGGCGTTCGGCGGGCTGACCGGCAATACGCCCTTCTACAACATCACCGGCGGCCTGGCGATGCTGATCGGCCGCTACGGGATGATCATCCCGATCCTCGCCCTCGCCGGGTCCATGGCCGCGAAGCGGCGCGTCGCGCCGTCCCTGGGCACGTTCCCGACGACCGGCCCGCTGTGGACGGTGCTGCTGATCGGCGTCGTCATCATCGTCGGGGCGCTCACGTTCTTCCCGGCCCTCTCACTCGGGCCGATCGTCGAGCAGCTCATCCAGAACGCTGGAAAGGCCCTCTGAGCATGTCGCTGACACGTACCCTCTTCTCCCTCGACACCGGCAGGGGCACTCGGCGCTTCCAGCGCTACGTCGTCCACGGCGGCGCAAAGCCGAGCGGTGAGACACCGCCTCCCGCGCCTCGGGGTGTGCTCGACCCGGACTTGCTCCGGGCGGCGCTCCCGCAGGCCTTCCGGAAGCTCGACCCTCGCCTGCTCATCAAGAACCCGGTGATGTTCATCGTCGAGATCACCGCTGTCCTGGTGACGCTGGTGGCCCTCGGCAACGCCACGGGCATCCAGCCGACGAGCGAGGGCGGCGGCCTCGGCTTCCAGGTCCAGATCGCGATCTGGTTGTGGTTCACCGTCCTATTCGCCACCTACGCCGAGGCCGTCGCCGAGGCCCGCGGCAGGGCCCAGGCGGCCACGCTGCGGAAGACCCGCACGGAGTCGACCGCGCACCGGCGCCGAGCCGATGGCTCGCTCGAGGACGTCGGATCGTCGGAGCTGCGCAAGGGTGACGTCATCGTCGTCCGCGAAGGCGAGACCATCCCGGGTGACGGTGACGTCATCGAGGGCGTGGCGTACGTCAACGAGGCCGCCATCACCGGCGAGTCGGCACCCGTCCTCAAGGAACCAGGGACCGACATCCGGAGCTCGGTCACGGGTGGGACGACCCTCGTCAGCGACGAGCTCGTCGTCCGCGTGACGGCCGACCCGGGCGAGACCTTCCTCGACCGGATGATCGCGCTCGTCGAGGGTGCGCGCCGCCAGCGGACACCCAACGAGATCGCACTGGCGATCCTCCTCGCGGGCTTGACCTTCATCTTCCTGATGGCGACCGTGACGTTGCGGCCGTTCGGCGACTACGCCGGGACGAGCGTCGCGACGGTCGCTCTCGTCGCCCTCCTCGTCTGTCTCATCCCGACGACCATCGGCGGCCTCCTGTCCGCGATCGGGATCGCGGGCATGGACCGAGTCGCCCGGTTCAACGTGCTGGCCATGAGCGGCCGTGCCGTCGAGGCGTCCGGCGACGTCGACGTGATCCTGCTCGACAAGACCGGCACGATCACGTACGGCAATCGGCTGGCATCGACCATCACACCCGCTCCCGGCGTCTCCGAGGCGGAGGTGCTGAGCGCCGCGCTCGTCGCATCCATCCGGGATGAGACCCCGGAGGGTCGATCGATCGTCACGCTTGCGCGCGAGCGCCTCGCCGCGACCGGCCAGCCGGCGGGGACCGAGGACGGGGCCGGCTTCGATCGGCTCAGCGCGACCATCGCTGAGGAGATCCCCTTCTCGGCCGAGACACGCACGAGCGGCGTGCGCACGACCAACGGCCGACTCGTCCTCAAGGGCGCAGTCGACGCGATCGCCGCGGATCTCGACGGCTCGATGCCAGCGGAGCTCCTCGCCGAGACCGATGCCATCGCGGACCGGGGCGCCACGCCCCTCGCGATCCGGGACGATGGCCGGGTGCTCGGCCTGATCGAGCTCAAGGACACCGTCAAGGACGGGCTCGTCGAGCGCTTCGCCGAGTTCCGCCGCATGGGCATCAAGACCGTGATGATCACCGGCGACAACCCGCGGACGGCGGCGACGATCGCCCGCGAGGCCGGCGTCGACGACTTCATCGCCGAGGCCAAGCCCGAGGACAAGATCGCCTTCATCCGCGGGCAGCAGGCGGAGGGGCACCTGGTGGCGATGACCGGCGACGGGACGAACGACGCTCCGGCACTCGCCCAGTCCGACGTCGGGCTCGCGATGAACAGCGGAACGTCGGCGGCCAAGGAGGCGGCCAACATGGTCGACCTCGATTCCGACCCGACCAAGCTCCTGGAAGTGATCGCGATCGGCAAGCAGCTGCTGATCACGCGGGGGTCCATCACCACGTTCTCGATCGCCAACGACCTCGCTAAGTACTTCGCGATCCTGCCGGCGATGTTCGTCGCGGTCTACCCGGAGCTGGGTGCACTCAATGTCATGGGTCTCGCGACCCCCCAGAGCGCGATCCTCTCAGCGGTGATCTTCAACGCGCTGATCATCATCGCGCTCATCCCGCTCGCGCTGCGGGGTGTCGGCTTCCGGCCGGCGCCGGCGGGCGAGCTGCTCCAGCGCAACCTCCTCATCTACGGCCTCGGCGGGATCGTCGCCCCCTTCATCGGGATCAAGGCGATCGACCTTGTCGTGGCTGCTCTCGGACTCGCATAGGACCGACCGACATGACCTCCTTCCTTCGCCAGCGACTGTGGCCGGCCATCGCCCTCCTCGTCGCACTGACACTCCTGACCGGCGTCGCCTACCCGCTCGTCGTGACCGCGGTCGCCCAGATCGCCTTCCCGTCCCAGGCCAACGGCTCGTTCATCGCGACCGCCGACGGCCGGACCATCGGTTCGAGCCTCATCGGACAGGCCTTCAGCCGGGATGAATACTTCTGGGGGCGCCCATCGGCCGCCGGGGTCACCGACGAGAACCCGGCCGGCTATGACGCGAACAGCTCGGCGGGCTCGCAGCTCGGCCCGACGAGCCAGGATCTGATCGACCGGATCGCGGCCGAGGTCGAGCGTCTCAAGGCCGCGAATGGCGGCGGCCCGGTCCCGGTCGACCTTGTCACGACCTCCGCCTCGGGCTTCGATCCGCACATCAGTCCGGCCGCGGCCGAGTACCAGGTCGCTCGGGTGGCCGCGGCGCGGTCGATGTCCGAGGACGCCGTCCGCGCGGTCGTGACGCGCCATACGGAAGGTACGCTCTTCGGGTTCCTCGGACAGCCGCGGGTGAATGTCCTGTTGCTGAACCTCGACCTTGACGGATCGCTCGTGAGATGACGGATCCCGAGCGGGACGCGCTCGACGTCCGCCCGACGGCGGACGAGATGCTCACACGGATCAAAGCCGAGACGCCGAGTGCGCGCGGTCGCCTTCGGGTCTATCTCGGGATGGCGCCGGGCGTCGGCAAGACCTGGAAGATGCTCGAGGAAGGGCACCGGCGTGTCGCTCGTGGAACGGACCTCGTCGTCGGTTTTGTGGAGGCACATGGCCGGCCGCGAACGGTCGAGCTTGTCGAGGGCCTGGAAGTCGTGCCTCGTCGACGAATCGAGTATCGAGGCGTCACGGTGGAGGAGATGGACACCGACGCCGTGATCGAGCGTGCGCCGACGGTCGCCCTGGTCGACGAACTCGCCCACACCAACGTCCCAGGCTCCGAACGGGAGAAGCGCTGGCAGGACGTCGAGGCCATCCGCGATTCCGGCATCCACGTCGTGACCACGATGAACGTCCAGCATCTCGAGAGCGTCGCCGACGCCGTCGCGACGATCACGGGTGCTCCGGTCAACGAGCGGCTCCCGGACGACGTGCTGCTTGGCGCCGACGAGATCGAGCTCGTCGATATGAGCCCGCACGCCCTCCGCCAGCGGATGAAGCACGGCAACGTCTACCCGCCCGATCGGACACGGGTCGCGCTGGAGCGCTTCTTCACCGAGGCAAACCTCACTGCCCTGCGCGAGCTTGCGTTGCGCCTCGTGGCGCAGAAGGTCGAGGGACAGCTCGAGGACACCGCCGCCGGCGAGCGCCTCCCGCTCGTCACCGAGCGCGTGCTGGTGCTCGTCGACGGGAGCCCGGCGTCCATCCGTGCCATCCGCCGCGCCGCGTCGCTCGCGTCGGCGCTGCATGGCGCACTGGTCGCCGTCGTGATCGAAACGCCGGCAACGGACCATCAGCCGTATGACCTGGCACGCGACCTGCAGGAGGCGATCGACGACGCCGTCGACCTCGGGGCGGACGTCGTCCGTCTCGAGGCGCCCGACGTGGCCGCCGGCGTCGCGGAGGCGATCCGACTCCGGCGTGCCACGCACCTCGTCGTCCCGCACCATGAGGTTCGCGGGCTCCGACGACTCACGGAGCGGCCGATCGTGGACCGCATCCTCGAGCGCTACCCGAACGTCGACGTCCATTCCGTCGGCCCGGGCGAGGCCAGATAATGGTCGCCCGCGAGTCTCCGGACGCGTGGATCCCGCACGCAGGAGGGAGTCCTGAGGACCCGTCGTCGACACATCTGGAACGAGATCCGAGCAACGTTCTGGTTCGTCCCGGGCCTGATGGTGGTCGCGGCCGCGTTGGGCGCCGGAGTGACGACGATCCTCGACGCTGCGCTGGTCGCCGCGGACCTTCCGGACTGGGTCTACGCCGGCGATGCCGATGGGGCGCGCGCCCTCCTCTCGACGGTCGCCGGGTCGATGGTCACCGTAGCCGGCGTCGGGTTCTCGATCACGATCGTCGCCCTCGTCCTGGCCTCGACGCAGTTCGGCCCACGCCTGTTGACGCTGTTCATGCGCGACGTGACGAGCCAGCTGACGCTGGGAGCGTTCGCCGGCACGTTCACGTTCTGCGTCCTGATCCTGAGGACGATCCGCTCCGATGGCGCCACGGTGTTCGTGCCGCAGATCGGGATCACGGTCGGGATCGCGCTGACGCTCGTGAGCGTCGGTGCCCTGGTCTACTTCTTCCACCACGTCGCGGTCTCGATCCAGGCGCCCCGGTTGGTGGCGGCGGTCGCCAGGGACCTCGACGCCGCGATCGACCATCTCTATCCGGGTGACTTCGGTCAGGGCGGTGCCGAGCCGCCCCCCGAGGACGTGCCCGATCGCCACCATGACGGCGTCGTCGTCGCCGCTCGCAGTGGGTACGTCCAGGTCGTCGACGACGCCGAGCTGATGGCGATCGCCGGGGAACGCGACATCTGTATCCGGCTGGTGACGAGACCGGGTCTGTTCGTCGTCGAAGGCAACCCCATCGTGATCGTCCGGCCGCCGGAGCGGGTCGATGCGGCGACCATCGATCGCCTCCGGGCGGGCTTGATCATCGGCGATGTCCGGACGGCGGAGGATGACATCGAGTTCTCCGTCCGGCAGCTCGTCGAGGTCGCGCTCCGTGCGCTGTCTCCGGCGATCAATGATCCGTTCACGGCGATGGCGAGCGTGGACTGGCTCGGGGCGGCCCTCGCGCGGCTGGCGCGCACGGAATGGCCGTCGCGGTATCGGTACGACTCGTCGGGTCGCCTCCGGGTCGTCGCCGACATCTCCACCTTCGGCGGTCTCGCCCACACGATCTTCAGCCGCATCCGGCACTACGGCGGCACCAGCCCGGTCGTGCTCAACCGGCTGCTCGAAACCGTCACCGCGTTCGGCCCGCACGTCGCCACCGAGGCGGATCGTGATCTCGTGCGCGACGAGATCGAGGCGGTGCGGCGGACGGCTCGCACGCACCTGACGAGCGAGGCCGACCTCCAGGAGCTCGAGAAGCGATATCGAGCCGCGCTCGAGGCGCTGGGCTCGGCGGCGGCGGGGCTCGCACGCTCGGCCACCGAGGGCGGCACATCGGATCCGGGCTCGATGGCTACGCAGCGATGATCGGGGGTCGACGACCCCTCACGGGTCGCAAGGCCGGCGACCGACGGATCCGGGTCGAGCGACCCCATGCGCCCTATTTCCGTTACGCCGGACCGGGCCAGCTCGTCGCCCGGGAGGCCGCATCCCGACCCCGGACACCCGCCGGGCGCGCACTCGCGCGCCTTCGCGCGATGCTCTTCGGAAGACCGTTGTCGATCCACGAGGAGATAGAGGAGCGGCTGCCGAAGAAGAAGGCGCTTGCGATCTTCAGCTCGGACCCGATCAGCTCGTCGGCGTACGCGACCGAGGAGATCCTCCGGGTCCTCGTCGTGGCAGGAGCCGGATTCTTGTTCCTGAGCCTGCCGATCGCCGCCGCGATCGCGCTACTGCTTGCCGTCGTCTCGACGAGTTATCGGCAGATCGGCTACGCCTACCCATCGGGCGGCGGTGCGTATGCGGTCGCGCGCGCGAACCTGCCGACGATCGCCTCGCTGATCGCCGCAGGCGCCCTGCTCGTGGACTACGTCATGACCGTCGCGGTCTCGACCGCCTCCGCGGTCGAGCAGATCATCTCGGCGGTCCCGGCGGCAGCCGACCTGAGACTGGTCATCGGGGTCGCCGCGATCGCGCTCATCACCCTTGGCAACCTCCGCGGCCTCCGGGAGTCGGGCAACATCTTCGCGATCCCGACGTACCTATTCGTGGGCTCCGCGCTGCTGATGATCGCGATCGGCGTGTATCGCGCGGCCGTGCTCGGCGAACACGCTGCACCGCCGTCGCCCCTCCCCGGCGCTCACGATCCGCTCGAGCCGCTCGGTGTGCTGCTGATCATCCGGGCGTTCGCGTCGGGTTCGGTCGCGCTCACGGGGACGGAGGCCATCGCGAACGGGGTCCCGGCCTTCAAGCCGCCCGAAGCCCGGAATGCCGCGACCACGCTCAGCATCGTCGCGATCCTCCTGGCAGTCCTGTTCATGGGCATCACGTTCGTCGCCTACAACTTCGGGATCGTCGCGATCGACGAGCCGACGACGAAGACCGTGATCAGCCAGGTCGCCGCACTGGCCTATGGCGACGGCTCGGTCGGCTTCTACCTGTTCCAGGCATTCACCGCCTTGATCCTCTTCCTCGCGGCGAATACGTCATACAACGCGTTCCCGCGCCTAGCCGCGATCCTCGCCCGTGACGGGTACCTGCCGCGTCAGTTCAGCTTCCGCGGCGATCGACTCGCGTTCAGCTCGGGGATCGTGATCCTCAGCCTGGTGGCGATCGCGTTGCTGATCATCTTCGAGGGCAACACGACCGCCCTGATCCCGCTCTACTCGGTCGGGGTGTTCGTGTCGTTCACGATCAGCCAGGGCGGCATGGTCCGCCATTGGCTCCTCGAGCGTTCGAGCGGATGGCGCTGGCGGCTGGCGATCAACGGGTTCGGCTGTGCGCTGACGGCCTTCGTCGCGGTGATCGTGACGATCGCGAAGGCACCGACGTCGCTCCTCGTCGCGATCGTGATCCCGCTGCTCGTCCTCATGATGGCGTTCGTCGCGCGGCAGTACGGGCGATCGAGGCGCGAGCTCGCCATCCGGCCGGACATCGTCGTGCCCCCTCCCCAGCGCGAGGAGCGCGCTGTCGTCCCGATCGCCGGGCTGGACCGCTCGACGGTGCAGGCAGTGAACGTCGGCCGCTCGATCGCGAGGGATGTTCGCGCGGTGTTCATCTCCGACGACCCGGCGGAGGCGGCCCGGCTACGCGAGGACTTCGAGCGGCAGGTGCCGGGCGTCCCGCTGGTCGTCGTCGAGTCGCCGTACCGGGCGCTGGCCGGGCCACTGCTCGCCTACCTCGACGTGCTCGACATGGCCTGGCCGCCGGACAAGCCCGAGCCGATCACGTTCGTGGTGGTTCCCGAATACGTGGCCAAGAGCTGGTGGGAGCGGCTGCTCTACAACCAGTCGGCCAAACGGCTGCGCGCGACCCTGCTCGGCCGCCCGCATACGGTCATCGTCAACGTGCCGTACCGGCGAGAGGACCCTGACGCCGCGCCGGAGACCGTCCGCGCTCGATCCTGAGTCCACCGACGGACCGTCAGCCGCGGGCGATGCGGCGCGCCTTGGCGGTGACCCGGAGGAACTCCCGGAAGTGGCGCCACGGATCGATGTGGCTCGGCTCGCCGGCGTAGATCGTCCGGATCGGGATCCACTCGAGCGGCAGGCCCAGGGCGATGCAGCGGGCGATCATCTCGACCTCGAACTCGAAGCCGGACTCCTCGCTGTCGAGCATCGTCCGCATGAGCACGCGGCCGACGAGCCGGTAGCCCGACTGGTTGTCGGGGACGTTGCGTCCGAGGGCGACCGACAGCGTCAGCCCGCCGAGCGCGTTGGACAGGCGACGGACCAGCGGCATCTGGTCGAAGTCACGCCGCCCGATGATCAGCTCGGGTCGACGCGCCCCGAAGGCGTCCACGAACGTCGGGATCTCCGCCGGGTCGTGCTGGCCATCCGCGTCGAGCGTCACGACTGCCGCCACGCCTCGCTCCAGCGCGTGCCGGAACCCGAGCCGGAGCGCAGCCCCCTTGCCGGCATTGGGGGACCGCCGGATGATCGTCGCCCCGGCCGCCTCTGCGCGGGCGGCGGTGTCGTCGCTCGAGCCGTCGTCGACGACCACGACTGGCACGTGGCTGAGCGCGGTCTGCACGACCGGGCCGATCCGCGGACCCTCCTCGAAGGCCGGGATGAGCGCGATGATCTCGTCCGCGAACGCGGTCATGGGGCGGCCTCGGCCATCGGTGCAGTATGGCAACGCGAACCCGGCCGATTCTCATGACGCGCTCAGAGTTCTCGGCGATTCTCTCTGCAACGCACGCACTCCCGGCTGGAGCGCGGACACCGCAGGAGACACCGATGACAGCGAACCTCACGGACCCGGTCGAGACCGCCGCGTTCAGCGGCACGACCGGCGCACCGAGCCGACGGCGGGTGGGCCTCGTCTTCGCCGGAGCCGTGATCCTCGTCGTGGCGGCGGCAGCGACGTCGCTGGCGGCGTCGAACGCGCCGTCCACGCCGACAGGCGCCAGGAACGAGGCCCCGGCGGGTGGATCGGCGACCGGCGACGTCGACGGCCCGGATCTCAAGCGCTTCGGGCGTCAGGGCTTCGGGAACATCACGATCGAGGCGATCAGCGGCAACGACGTGACGCTCAAGACCGACGATGGCTGGCGTCGCACGATCGCCATCTCGAGCTCGGTCGCGCTGACCAAGGGCGGCCAGGACATCGCTGTGGCGGATCTCAGGGTCGGCGACCAGGTCCGCTTCCGCCAGACTCGCAACGACGACGGGACATTTACGGTCACCGCGCTCGCGGTCATCGTTCCGAGCATCCGAGGCGAGGCGAGCGACGTCACGTCGAGCGGGTTCAAGGTCACCACGCGTGATGGGTCCGTGTGGACGGTGACCGTCAACAGCTCGACGGCCTACTCCTTCGGCCAGGGCACCGGTAGCCTGTCGGATGTCAAGGCAGGCGAACGGGTCGGCGTCTCCGGCACGATCACGGCCGACAACGCGATGACCGCGACGAGCGTCCGCGTGGCCGCCGATCGCGCGGTCGGCCGGGTCACGGCCAAGACCGCCGACAGCATCACCATCCAGAAGCGTGACGGCACGAACGTCACGATCCACGTCGACGCTGACACGACCTACAGGGTCGCCGGCGTCGAGGATGCCGACCTCGGCGATGTCGTGGTCGACATGGCCATCGGGGTCACCGGGCGGGCCCGAGCCGACGGGTCCATCGACGCCGACGCCGTCGCGGCCGGCAAGCTGCGGGGCCTCGGCCGGGCCGACCGCAACGGTCAAGGCGGCTTCGTCGCCCCCGGCATGGACCTGCCGGACCTGAGCAACCCGGCCTTCGAGCCTGACCTCGCCGATCCGGGCCTCGACGTGGAGCTCTTCATCCCGACCGCCTGAGCTCCTCCTGGGCGGATCCCGACAGGACCCTCGGCAGGGGCAGCCGAGGGTCCTGTGCTGTCCGCCGGGCAGCGATCCCTGCTGCCGCTTCTCCCATGGCTCGCAGTACGAACGTGCGGCTGGTATCGCTCCGGGTCGCGAGTAGCGTTCCCGGCATGGAAGTCGTCGTCCCCCTCGTCTCGGCGTTCCTCGGCGTGAGCGTCGCGTTCTTCCTCAGCATCGGCGTGTACGACCTGGTTCCGGACGCCTGGCTCCGTGGCCGCGGCGCGCGGACCCGCATCACACTCGATGCGCTAGCGGCCGCTCGCCACCCATTGATCCCCCGCACGATCCACCAGACCGCGTTGGACTGACGCGTCTGGGCTGAGGCTAGCTGCGTCTCGGGCTGAGGCCGGCCGCCGCTCGGCGCGGGCACGGCTGGCGTCCCCGGCAGGATTCGAACCTGCGACCTTGCGCTTAGAAGGCGCCTGCTCTGTCCACTGAGCTACGGGGACGTCCCGCAGAGTGTACGCACCACATCGTCCGACCCAGGTCGGAGCACGCCGTCGCGCGGACGAAAGGCTCTCGCCGACCGCGTTGAGCGCCACGCGAGGAACCGTGCGTACGGTCCGTGGCGAGATGGCGTTGACGTCCGGCTACCCTGGCCTCCCGCGGATCGTATCCGTGCCCTCCGCTGACCACGGCTTCGCAGACGCGGTCGGGGTGGTGCTGGCGGGCAGCCCCTGGATCGACCGTCCGGCCGAACTGGAGGATGCGCTCCGACCCTATTTCGCGCGTGTGCAGGTCCGCCAGAGCGAGCTCAGCGGGTCAGGGCCGCCGACGTGGTACGTGTACCGCGACGGCCACTTCCCCTGGAGGGACTGACCGCCCAGGTCGCGCCTCCCGGACCTACGGACGCGGCTTCGCCCCACTCGGACCGGTCGCCGGCCGGACGGCCGCCGTCGAGCGGGCCGGAGCGTCGTCAGCGGCCCCCTCGACGCGCGCCTTCACCTTGGCAGCAGTCTGCTGGGACTGCTCGTACCAGCTCCTCGTCAGCTCCGCGGCGACATCGCGCCCGCCCAGCCCGAATGCCAACCCGAAGGCGAGAGACACGGCCGCGACGAGGCCGATGAAGAGCGTGTTCACCAGATTCGCCGCGATGCCGATCTGGTTGATGGCGATGATGACCGCGAAGGCGACCAGGGCGATCTCAGCGATGCGGCCGAGGAGCGGGGCGTTGGTGAAGCCCATCTCGCCAGCCCCGACCTCGATCGCGCCACGCACGAACCGGGCCACGACCGGCGCGATCAGCAGGATGATCGCCGCGACGATCAGGTTCGGGATCCACAGGAGGACCTGGTTCAGGAGCTCGCTGACCTGTGTCAGCCCCAGGACGTTGGCCGCCGCCACGAGGAAGACCAGGCGAACGAGCCACTTGACGAGCTCGCCACCGACCACGCTCGGCTTGATGCTCCGCGTCCGCTCGCCATACACGCGGCCGCTGTGCTCGGCGAACAGCCGATCGGCGCCGACGCGTCGGAGCACCTCGCTGGTCAACCGCGCGAGCAGGCCCGCGATGACCCATCCGACGATGATGATGAGCAGGGCGCCGATGACCAGCGGGATGGCCACCAGGAACGCGTTCAGCGCGTTGGACAGCGAGAGGAAGACAGCGTCTCCCCAGTCGGAGATGTCGGTGATGGGCATCGGGGCGTCCTCCGGATCTGGGGGCCACGGCAGACCGTAGGCGCGCCGACGCGACGCTCTGCCGACGGCGCGTTCCGAGTTGCTTGCAACGTCGTGTCGGCTCGCGCCGGCGTCGAACGATGGAGGTCATGACCGCGTACGGATAGACGGGCGAGCCCGCTGACCCCACCCCTGGCCTACGGGCTCCGGTTAGACTGTCGGCGTCCCCCACGGGCGGGCCAGGCGTCGGGCCCGTATCACGACGCCAACGGTGGAGACTGCGCATGGCGTGGTCTCCATTCTCGTTGCAGGGTGTCCATGGACCGACCGACGCCGGAATCGATCACGCAATCGACCACGATCGACGTCGCCGACCGCATGCTGAGCATCGGGCCGACGATCGTCCGGTCGGGCGACAGTCTCCGTCTCCTGGCCGAACGGGCGGCCGAGAATCCGGGGTGTCGTGTCATGGCGGTCGTCGACGATGGAGACCGGCTGACCGGCATCATCCCCGTTCGCGTGCTCGTCAACGACATCTTCCTCAAGATCGTTCCGGAGGAGTTCCTCGGCGAGATCGCCGACATCGAGGGCGCGCTCAAGTACGCGGCGCATATCGGCGCCCGGTCGGCGTCCGATATCCAGCTCGAGCCCGTCTCCGTCGCGCCGACCGATACCATCCGCGACGCGTTCCGGCGCATGCACGAGGCGCGACTGAACGGGCTCCCGATCGTCGATACCGAGCGCCGCGTCACCGGCTATGTCGATCAGCTGGAGATGTTGCTGGTCTGGGTACGGTCGACAGGCCGGGAGGGCCTGCTCGAACCGCACGACCACGACCGCGGCGATCCGTGACCCCGACCGTCGTCGTGGGTCTGACGATCTTCGTCGTCACCTACGCGCTGATCGCGACGGAGCGGATCCACAAGACGGTCGCGGCGATGGCCGGCGGGGTCGCGATGATCCTGCTCGGCATCGTCACCCAGGAGCGCGCCTTCGAGGAGATCGACTTCAACGTCATCTTCCTGCTTGCAGGGATGATGATCCTGGCCGCGATCATCCGGAAGACCGGCGTGTTCGGCTGGATGGCCGTCCGCGCGGCCCGGCTCGCCGGTGGCGAGCCGTACCGGGTGCTCGTCATCCTGAGCGTGATCACCGCCGTGGCGAGCGCCTTCCTCGACAACGTGACCACCGTCGTCCTGGTCGGTCCGATCACGCTCTTCCTGGCCGCGCGCATGGGTCTGAGTCCGTTCCCGTTCATCGTCAGCGAGATCCTGGCCAGCAACATCGGCGGGGCCAGCACGCTCATCGGCGATCCCCCCAACATCCTGATCGGCAGCGCCGCGGGCCTCGACTTCGTCGACTTCCTGACGAACATGGCGCCCCTCGCCGCGATCCTGCTGGTGGCGTATCTCGTCGCGGCGAGGTGGCTGTTCGCCGGGCAGTTGGAGGTCGATCCGGCCAGTCGCGACTCACTGCTCGCCCTCGATGAGCGCCAGATGATCACGGACCCGGTGCTCCTGCGCCGCTCGCTGGCCGTGCTCGGCGTCACGCTGATCGGGTTCGTCCTGCACGGCGCGCTGCATCTCGAACCGGCGACCGTGGCACTCGCCGGTGCGATCGCGCTGATGCTCATCGCCCGCGAGGACCCACACGACGTCCTTCGTGAGGTCGAATGGCCGACGCTCTTCTTCTTCATCGGGCTCTTCATGCTCGTCGCCGGCGTGATCGAGATCGGCCTGATCACGGCTGTCGCCGACGCCATCCAGGCGGCGACCGGCGGCGACCTCGCGCCGACGACCATCCTCGTGATGTGGGCGTCGGCGGTGCTGTCGGGCGTGATCGACAACATCCCCTACACCGCGACGATGATCCCGGTCGTCTCTCAGCTCTCGGATGGTCAACCGAGTGATGCGCTGTGGTGGGGGCTGGCCATCGGCGCCGACCTGGGTGGCAACGCGACCATCATCGGGGCGAGCGCGAACGTGATCCTGGCGTCGATGACCGAGCGCGAAGGTCATCGGGTGTCGTTCGGGTCGTTCCTCAGGTACGGACTGCCTGTCACGTTCGGGTCGATGGTCATCGCGACGGCCTACGTCTGGCTGCGCTACCTGATGTGATCCGGCCGCTGTGACAACCAGATTTCGGGTGTAGCCGGGGCCAGGCATCTGTCTTACCATCGCAGGACGCCGTCCGGACAACGGCACGTCGTGCGGATCGCACCAGGGGGGAAACGGTGTCGCGATCGAGGCGGACGGGGCTACCCGTCCGGAACAGGAAGGCTGGGTGTCGCTGGCTCGCGCTCGCGGCACTATCACTCATGATCGTCGGCTGCGGCCCCGGAACCACCGGCGCCGTGACGTCGCTGCCACCGCCGTCGTCAACGCCGCCGACGCCTGTGCCCACCGGGACGCCGGTCCCGCCCTCGGAAAGTCCGTCCGACCCGCCGACGGCGAGCGCCGGCCCCGATCCGGTGCTGCTTGCGGCCGGCGACATCGCCCGCTGCAGCGCTGATGGCGACGAGAAGACGGCAGCGATCCTCGCCCAGCACCCGGAGGCGATGGTCCAGACCCTGGGCGACAACGCCTACGACAAGGGCACGGCACGCCAGTTCGGCTGCTTCAACGACTCGTGGGGCGTCGCGCTCGATCGGATGCATCCCGCGCTCGGCGGCCACGACTACATGACCGAGGGTGCGGCGGGCTACTTCGATTACTTCAAGGAGGCGCTGGCGCCGTACGCGCCGACCGGCAACGACCCGGCGCAAGGCTGGTACGCCTACGACCTCGGGCAGTGGCGGATCATCGTCCTGAATTCGATCTGCCAGCACATCGGCGGCTGCGAGGCGACCTCGCCGCAGGTCACCTGGCTGAATGCCGAGATCCAGGCTCATCCCGCCCGCTGCTCGCTCGCCGTCATCCATCACCCGCGCTTCAGCTCGGGCCGCAAGGGCAACGAACCCGAGGTCCAGGCCCTCTGGGAGGCACTCCACTGGGGCGGCGTCGAGATGGTCCTGAGCGGCGACAACCACGCCTACGAGCGGCTGGCGCCGATGACGCCCACCGGCGAGAAGAGCGCGACCGGCATCCGCCAGTTCATCGTCGGCACCGGCGGCGCACGGAACTACCTCTTCTCCGAGGGCGAGATCCATCCCAACACGGAGATCGGCAACGACCAGACATGGGGTCTGCTCAAGCTGACGCTCCACGGGGACGCCTATTCGTGGGAGTTCCTGCCAGAGGCCGGCAAGACGTTCTCCGACACGGGGACCGAGGCCTGCCACTGATCGACGCACGAGGGGCACG
>DATBMM010000242.1:0-10325 GCA_036554825.1 Candidatus Limnocylindrales bacterium | reverse complement strand
CGGAGATCGTCCGGCATC
This sequence comes from Candidatus Limnocylindrales bacterium, assembly GCA_036554825.1. GTDB lineage: Bacteria > Chloroflexota > Limnocylindria > Limnocylindrales > CSP1-4 > SPCO01. The sequence continues at coordinate 10,307 of DATBMM010000242.1, read as the reverse complement.
TTGACCCGGGTCGCCTTGTAGTCGGCGTACTGCTCGTGCCGGAAGGTCGGTCCGGGCAGGTCGAACGAGACCGCCAGGTAGTCCGGCTGCAGGTCCGCGATGCCGCGCAGGACGATGCTGGCGAACCCGAACACGCCGTTCACGAGCTCACCCTTGGACGTGGTGAGCGGCGGGAGGGCGAAGTATCCGCGGTAGACCAGCCCGTAGCCGTCGAGCAGCATCAGGCGTTCCATGGGTGCCCGAAGTGTACTCGGCGAGGCCCTCGCGACCGGTCGATCAGAGGCGCCCGGATGGCGGGCAGAGGCCTCCGGATGGCCGACTCAGAGCAGGCGGCGCGCGCTCCAGCGAAGCCCGAAGAGCCCGATGCCGGCGATGAGCAGGATCCCAGCGACGACGAAGAGCACGGACAGCCCGGTGCCGTCGTCGCGGATCGACGCGAGGATGTCGCCGCCACCGGCGACATCCGGGTTCAGGCCGTCCTCGCCGACGAACACGCGACCGTCATCGGAACCGCTCGCGCCACCGGCCGCCTCCATGGACATCCGGTCGATCCCGTACGCCCCGCCAGCAGCAGGGGCGGCCTGCTCGACCGGGGCGCCGACCGGCGACAGCGCGGCTGCGCCACCGGCGACGAACATCGAGGGGAGCGTCGCCACCAGCAGGCCGGCCAGCCCGAGCGTCGTGAAGCCGATCGCGAGCGGACGGCTGAGACCGTCACGAGCCGACCCGAAGAACCCGAGGACCTTGCGCCAGCCGGTGCGCCGCAGCCGCGCGGCGTCGGCCGCGGTCAGCCGGAAGTCGCGGGGCCGCGTCGGCGTCGACGTCGCAGGCAGCGTCGTCTGCAGCAGGACGAGATCCGCGAGGAGATCGGCGCAGGCTGTGCAGGACGCGACCTGGGCACGGGCTGACTCGGTCGCGTGGTCGTCGAGGTCCCGGGCGCGCGCCGCCAGCGCCGCGACGATCGTGGTGTCGTGCGTCGCGTGTTCGGCGGGCATGGTCGGGTGATCGGCCTCGGTCATATCGTTCCTGAGACGGCTGTGTGGCGTGTCCGGTTCCGCATCATCGCACCCCGCGTGTTCGGGACGCGACGCGCCGCAGGACGAAGATCGCCCCACCGGTGCCGAGCGAGCCGACTGAGGCGAGCAGGAGTAGGTCAGGCGAAGGGGTCGTCAGCGGAGGCGCGGTCGCGTCGCCCGTCGTGTCGCTCGGCATCCCGGGGGTCTGCTCCGCGCGGATCGCATACTCCGACACCGGCGTCGTCGCCATGCCAGCGCCGATCCCGAGGGGGAGAGCGGTCAGCAGCAGCCCGCCGATGCCCAGGCTCGTGAACGCGATCCCGAGCGGACGGGTGATCGCGTCCTGCGCCGAGCCGATGATCCCCAGGACACGCCGCCAGAGCGCAGGCTTGAGGCGCGCGACGTCGGCGATCGTGAGCCGGAGGTCGCGCGGTCGAGGCGGCGTCCAGGCGTGTCGCAGCGCCGACTGGATCGACAGCAGGTCGACGTGCAGCGCCCCGCACGCCGGGCACGTTCGCACGGTCGACGGGACCACGCCGCCGCCGAGCGCGTCGGCGATGGCGAACCGGTCGTGGCGCGCGTGGGGCGTGTGCTCAGCCACGGAACAGCTCCATCCGGTCGGTCAGGATCTCGCGCAGCGACAGCCGGCCGCGATGGATCCGCGACTTGACCGTGCCGAGGGAGACCCCAGTCATCTCGGCGATCTCGGCGTAGTCGTAGCCCTCGACGTCGTACAGGACGATGGCGGTCCGCTGGTCATCCGTGATGTGCGCCAAGGCCGCCGCGAGGGCGCGGCTGCGCTCGGCGTGGACCGCGATCCGTTCCGGGTCGACCTCGTCGCCGGCCCTCGGCTGCCAGCTCTCGTCCTCGAGCTCTGGATACGGCTGGACGGGCCGTCGCTTGCGTGCCCGCTGGGTATCCATCGCGGCGTTGACGCAGATGCGGTTCAGCCACGACTTCACGCTCCCGCCACGGAACGACGAAAGGTTGCGGTACGCGGAGAAGAATGCCTCCTGGACCGCGTCCGCGGCCTGGTCACGATCAGGGACCATGCGGACCACGAGCGCGAACAATGAGTCCTGATACAGCGCGACCAGGTCATTGAAGGCGTCGAGGTCCCCATCACGGGCTCGCTCGATGAGGATGAGATCGCGGCGCTGGACGGGGTCGTCGGGGACCGTCGTCGAGCGAAGGTCCTCCTCCACGGTCGGGGGGTCCCTCCGGACGGCGATAGTGGCTGACGTGAGGCCCGGGGAGTCTAGCATCGGGTGCGAAGACGCGGCCCTTCCGCGCTGGGTTCCGGACAGGTCGGTCATCGTCGACGACTTCTCGACGCGCTCCGATGTGCAGGCGTGCCGTGCAGAGGGAATCCGTCGCCCGCAGCCGCGACGCCAGGGCCTCCGGCAGCGACACCCCGTCGAAGGCCAGCATGACCCTCGCGAGGATCGCCCCCGGGTCGCCTCCCGACCGGAAATCCGGAATCATCCACCCCGCGAATGCGTCATACCCCGGGTGAATGTATCCGGACGGCGTTTCCACGGTCGAAACCGGACGTCGTCGGCTGCTCGCGTGCGCCGAGACTGCAGTCGGGATGGACTGTGTCCTGGTACGGCGGGTGGGACTCGAACCCACAAGCCCTCACGGGCAGCAGAGTTTGAGTCTGCCCTGTATGCCAATTCCAGCACCGCCGCGGGTCCCACACTATAGCCGACGGTCGGGGGCATTCCCTGTATAGAACATCTGTTCCGGTCGCAGACTCGATCACCGGTAGCGCGACACCACCGACGGCTATCCTCGGGGCATGGCCAAACGTGGCTCGCGGTTCATCGGCTACCCGACCGACTCGCTGCTCGCCGTCGTCCCCGATGCAGAACGGTCCGCAGCGGCGGCCGCCGCCCTCAAGGCCGCCGGTTTCAGCGACCGTGAGATCACCATCATCCGAGGGGATGAAGGCGCATCGCGCTTCGACGCGACCGGCGCACTCCATGGCCTCGTCGCCCGCTTGCGGCGCATCGTGTCATTCACCGTGATGGACCAGCTTCCGGACATGGCCTGGTACGAGGCCGCCATCCGCGCCGGCCAGACCGTCGTCATGGTCCGCGTCCGCGGCGAAGCGCGGAAGGCCGAGGCGATCCGGATCCTGCGCGAGCATGGCGGCCATTTCATCAACTACTACGGACGGTTCGCGACCGAGGAGATCGTGCGCTGGCAGGGACCCGAACCGGACGTCCACGCCCTGCTCAAGCGCTGAGGACCGGCCGGCCTCCCTGCCACACGCCGATCGGCCGGGACAGCAGCGCGAGATCCCGCAGCGGGTCGCCATCGACGAGCACCAGATCGGCGAGCTTGCCTGCCTCGATCGACCCGGTCGTCGCCTCGAGATCCAGCAGCCGTGCCGCGGACGAGGTCGCCGCCTGGATCGACGCCATCGCGGAGGCACCGTGGTCGTGCAGCAAGGCGATCTCACGCCACACCATGTCGGCGGTCACGCCGACCTCGCCGGTGTCGGTGCCGGTGGCCAGCGGCACGCCGAGACGGACCGCGGTCTCCGTGGACCGGCGGTGCCGCTCCTCGATGAGGTCCTGGCGTTCCCGCTGGACCGAGGTAAGGCCCGGCAGGGTCCGGTTCACGTCCGTCACGACGAGGGTCGGCACGAGCCAGGCACCTGCCTCGAGGATGCGCTCGATCGCTGCCTCGTCGGACAGCCACGCGTGCTCGACGGAGGTCACTCCCGCGTCCGCCGACCGTCGAACGGATTCGCTGTCCTGGGCGTGGCTCATCACCCGTCGCCCGGCATCGGTCGCGGTCGAGACGACGGCGCGGAGCTCGTCGAGGGTCAGCTCAGGCGCCCCATGGACGATCGCGCCCGGGGCCATTCCGGTCGTCGTGAGCATGGCGGCCTCCGAGGAGACCACCTTCACGACGTCGGCCCCGCCGGCGATGACCTGGCGGGTGCCTGTCGCAAGACCGTCGCGACCGGACGCCTCGAGTCCGAACGCCGAGCCATGGCCGCCGCGCGACCCTACCGCGGTCCCGGCCGCCACGAGGCGGGGACCCGTCGTCTGCCCCGCGGCGATCTCGTCGCGCAACGTGCACTCGAGGTTCCGGATCGAGCCGGCGCCGCGGGCGGTGGTGACCCCGGCACGCAGCGCGAGCGCCGCATGCTCCCGGGCTGCGGCCAGGATGGCGGCATCAGTGCGGCGCGCGATCGCCTGGAGCGACCCCTCCGTCGGATCGAACGTGTAGTGGGCATGGGCATCGATCAACCCGGGCAGGAGCGTCCTGCCGGACCCGTCGACCACCGTGGTCCCCGGCTCGACATCCCGCCCCGACGCGTGGGCCGACACCGCCACGATCCGTTCGTCGTCGACCGCGACATCGAGATGATCGCGCGCCTCCGGCGCGACTCCATCGACGACGCGGATGTCCCGGAAGAGCAGACGCATCGCGACAGCGTAGACTCCGCGCCATGTTCGAACGCATCTTCGGCCCCGGCCCCGACCATCGACGGGCGGCCGAGGTCCAGACGCAGGTCTTCGACGCAGCCTCGGCCGCCGGGGACACCGCGACCGTGCGCCGGATCGTCAGCCGTCTCGAGCAGCTGCCGGCCGACCGCGCCCGCCTGATCGCCTCGGCTGCCTACACGCTCGCCCGCGCCGCGCATGCCGATATGCAGATCAGCGACGAGGAGACCGCGGTCATCGAGCGCGAGCTCCAGGCGCACGACGCCCTCGACGAGGCCACGGCGGTGCTCGTGACGGAGATGGCCAAGCTCCAGGCACGGACCGTCGGCGGCACCGAGGACTATGTGGTCACCCGCGAGTTCACGGCGCTCGCGTCCGAGCAGCAGCGCATCGACGTGCTGCGCGCGTGCTTCGCGGTCGGCGCCGCGAGCGGCACGATCTCGGCCGAGGAGTCGGCCGTGCTCAACCAGATCGCCAAGGAGCTGCAGCTGGAGCCGGACGTCGTCAACGACGTCCGAGCCGAGTTCCACGAGCGCCTGTCGTCGGTGCAGACAGTGCGTCGCCTCGCCGAGGGGCGATGACCGCACGACCCGCGAGCATCGCGAGGCTCGTGCCGATCCTCGGGGCGATCGCCCTTGCCGGGTGTGGTGGAGCGGGCAGCGGTGGAACAGCCGATCCTGCCGCGCCCGTGGTCGTCACCTTCGAGGTCGTCGACGAACGGTTCAAGGCGCTGTTGACCGAGCCCTCCGACATCGACACCGCGCGGCGGCTCCTGGCCGGGGAGGACGTCCCGAGCATCCCGAATGGTCGCGTGCTCCGGGAGACCGGTGTCAACGAGGGCTACTCCTGGTCGCTCGATCCGAACGACATCGAGTTCGCCGATATCACGATCGAGGTATGTGACGGACTGCCGTCGGATGTCGAGATGGGCGTCGTGACCGGCGACCGCTACTGCCCGTGGTCGGCGTCCGTGATCGGGATCGAGCCGGCCGGCTGACCGATCACGCGCTCGCGAGGCGAAGCTCGACCAGGCCGTCGCCGAGCTGTCGACGGACCTCGGCCAGCAGCTCGGCGTCATAAGCCACGCCCCAACGCAGCTCCCTCGGCAGTGGCTGGCCCCCTCCTACCGACGGCACGTGGAGGACCACCTTCGTGCCGCCCGGTCGGTCGCGCAGCAAGAGCTTGACGGTCTCCATCGCCCGGACGAGCCGGTCGGGTCCGGCGCTGCCCTCGAAGCGAACGTGCAGGACCGAGTCGGGACCTGCCGACACCGGGGCGTCGGCCATCGCGTCGCCGACGATGCGGGCACGCGCTTCGTCGGGCACGGGTGGTTCATCCGGCACCTCGTCTGGCGTGCCCGGGACGGCCCCGGGTGCCGCGAGGTATGTCGGCACCGGCTCGACCGGCTGGATGTGCGGGAGCTCGTCGGGTGGGCCTGCCGTCCCGTCATCGTCCTGCCGTCTGGGCGACACGAACGCCCTGGTCGGCGGGCCGGCAGCCGCGTTCATCGCGGCTTCCGGGCCGAGCGTCTGCGACCCGCCTGATGCCAGCGCCGCACCGCCTCCGCCGACGTTCGCTCCGACCGGTTCGGGCCGGGGACCCGGCCCGACCGCCACCGGGGTGCGGCGGAAGGACCCGTTGCGGCCGTTTCGATCACCCGCCGCCACGTCCCGGGCGAACGCCTCGGGACCGCGGGCCGAGGCGTCGTCCCAGTCGGCGATCAGGTCCGCGAGCAGCGACACCTCCTCGCCCTTGTGGTCGACCCGACCGGCGACGAGGAGGATCGCCCCGTCGCGCAACAGCGGCCGGGTGGTCTCGTAGAGGCGTGGGAAGACGACCACCTCGATCGAGCCCTGCAGGTCCTCCAGCGTGACGATCGCCATCGACTCCTGGCGCTTGGTGATGACGGTCCGCTGGGCGGTCACGATGCCGCCGACCACGACCCGCTGCCCGTCCAGCGACTCGTCCTTGAGGTCGCCGGAGTAGGCGGTGACGTACTGCCCCACCTGGTCCGCGACCTCGCCCATCGGGTGTTCGGAGAGATACAGCCCGAGGAGCTCCTTCTCCCAGCGCAGTCGCTCGCGGACCGGGACCTCGGTCGCCGACGGTAGCGGCCGCTCGAAGGCCATGGCGTCGGCCACGCTCATGTCGAACAGCGAGGTCTGACCGGTGATGCGGTCGCGTTGCGTGGCCTGTGCCGCCGCGATCGCGTCGTCCAGGCCCAGGAGGAGCTGGGCGGGATGCCCGAAGGCGTTCAGGGCCCCGACCTTGATCAGGGCCTCGAGCACCTTCCGGTTCGCCAGGCGCAGGTCGATCCGCGTGCAGAAGTCCGTCAGCGAGTGGAAGTCACCCCCCTCGGCGCGGGCGGCGATGATCGACTCGATGGCGCCCTGCCCGACGTTCTTGACCGCGAGCAGGCCGAACCGGATGGCGTCGCCCTCGACCGTGAACTCGAGGTGGCTGGCATGCACGTCCGGCGGGCGCACCTCGATGCCCATCCGCCGGCACTCGGCGACGGCGGCGGCCACCTTCTCCTCGTTCGCGCGGAAGGCCGTGAGGACGGCGGCCATGTAGTCGACCGTGTGGTTCGCCTTCATGAAGGCGGTCTGGTACGCGATCAGGCCGTAGCAGGTCGCGTGCGCCTTGTTGAACCCGTAGCGCTCGAACGGCTCGAACGCCGTGAAGACCGCGTCGATCACGCCCGGCTCGACGCCCTTCTCCGCGGCCTGGCGGACGAACTTCTCCTTCTGGGCCCGCAGCACGCTCGACTTCTTCTTGCGGATGGCGTAGCCGAGCGTGTCCGCCTCGGGCCCGGTGAATCCACCCAGGGCGATGGCCGCGGCCATGATGTCCTCCTGGTACACGAAGATCCCGTACGTCTTCTCCAGGTACGGCTCCAGCAGCGGGTGGAGGTAGGTCACCGGCTCCTGCCCGTGCTTGCGCCGGATGTAGGCCGGGATGTTGTCCATCGGGCCCGGCCGGTAGAGGGCGACCATGGCCGCCAGGTCGTAGACCGATGTCGGGCGCAGCTCGCGGACGTAGCGCCGCATGCCCGGCGACTCGAGCTGGAAGATGCCGGTCGTCTCGCCCGAGGCCAGGAGCTCGAACGTCTGGGCGTCGTCGAGCGGGATCCTGTCGAGGTCGATGTCGATGCCGCGGTTCTCGCGCACGAGGTCGACGGCCTGGCGGAGGATCGTCAGGTTCGACAGGCCGAGGAAGTCGAACTTCAGCAGCCCAAGGGCCTCGATGGCGTGCATCTCGTACTGCGTCATCAGCGAGTCCGAGTTGGTCGCCTTCTGGAGCGGCATCAGATCGGTCAGCGGTTCGCGGCTGATCACGACACCGGCCGCATGCGTTGACGCGTTGCGCGCCACGCCCTCGAGGTGGCGGGCAAAGTCGATGATCCGCTTGACCGCCGGGTCGGCGTCGACCTGCTCGCGCAGGGCCGGGCTGATCTGGAGCGCCTCCTCGAGCTTGATCCCAAGCTGATCGGGGACCGCCTTGGCGATGCGGTCGACCTCGCCGTAGCTGTGGCCGAGCACCCGTCCGACATCGCGGATCGCGGCTCGAGCGAGCATCGTGCCGAAGGTGATGATCTGGGCGACGTGGTCCTGGCCGTACTTGCGGCCCACGTAGGCGATGACCTCGTCGCGTCGCCCATCCTCGAAGTCCACGTCGATGTCTGGCATCGTCACGCGGTCGGGGTTGAGGAACCGCTCGAACGGGAGCTGGTAGAGGATCGGGTCGACCGGGGTGATGCCGAGCGTGTAGGTCACGATGCTCCCCGGTGCCGAGCCGCGGCACGTGGTCTGGATGCCCTGCTCTCGGGCGAACCGGATGAAGTCGGCGACGATCAGGAAGTAGCCGGCGTAGCCCATCGAGGTGATCACACCGAGCTCGTAGTCGAGACGCTCCTGTAGCTCGGGCGTGACCGTCCCATATCGCCGCGCCAGCCCGGCCTGGCACTCTTTCCGGAGCCACGACTCGACGGTCTCGCCATCGGGCACCGGGAAGTGCGGGATGCGCGTCTGGCCGAGCGGCAGCTCGACGTCGATCGTCTCGGCGATCCGCCGGCTGTTGAGCACCGCCTCGCGCTGGTCGGGGAACAGCGCCGCCATCTGGGCGGCCGACTTCACGTAGAACTCATGGGTCTCGAACTTGAGGCGGCCGGGGGTGTCGAGGTTGTTGCCCGTGCCCACGCACAGCAGCACGTCGTGTGCGTCGGATTGCTCGGCGCGGACGTAGTGCAGGTCGTTCGTGACGACGAGCGGGAGGCCGGTCTCACTCGCGAGGCTCAGGAGCTGCCCGTTCAGGCGCGCCTGCTCCGGCAGCCCGTGATCCTGGAGCTCGAGGAAGAACCCGTCCTTGCCGAAGATCTCGCCGTACTCGCCGGCGACGACCCGGGCGAGCTCCCGGTCGTCGACCTCGAGCGCCTTGGCGATCTCTCCGCCCAGGCAGGCCGACAGGCCGATCAGCCCGGCGCTGTGGCGAGCGAGGTGTTCGCGGTCGATCCGCGGCTTGTAGTAGTAGCCGTCGACGTGGGCGTCCGTGACGAGCCGGCACAGGTTCTGGTAGCCGGTGTAGTCCCTCGCGAGGAGGATCAGGTGGAAGGGCTGGCTGTCGGCCTTTCCTTCCTTCGACGTCATCGAGCGAGGCGCGACGTAGGTCTCGACGCCGATGATGGGCTTGATGCCCTTGTTCCTGGCGGCCTGGTGGAACGCGACCGCGCCATACAGCGCGCCGTGATCCGTGAGCGCCATGGCGTCCATGCCCTGGGCGGCCGCCGCATCCACCAGCTCGGTGATGCGTCCCAGCCCGTCGAGCAGGCTGAACTCGGAATGGACGTGGAGATGAACGAAATCGTTGGGCGCGAGGGTCACGGAGGCCAAGTCTAGCGGGCCCGCGGCCCAGGGTTCAGGCGACGGTCGTGACCGGGCAGGAGTAGAGGTAGCCGGGGCCGATGGCGGTGCCAGAGAGGCGCCGGTCGACGCTCGCGAACGCGTATGACGAGCCAGGCGCGGCAGCCGCCAACACGATGGTCGAGCTCATGGCGATCGGCGCCGGCTGACCGCCGTCAGCCACGAGGACATCGTCGATCATCACGTTGACAGCCGAGTTGTTCGTCGCGCCGAACCGGATGCGGTCGGCGGAGCTCGTCCACGTCCCGGTGGTGAGTCGCGCGAACGCCGGTCCGAACGTCCCGCCATCGGGCGCGACGAACGCCTCGAGGATCGCGTCGTTGCCCGTCCCCCTCGCCTGGCGCAGCCCGATCAGGTACGTGTTGCCGGCCACCAGCTGCGCCGACTCCGAACCGATCGTCGCGGAGCCGTTGCGCAGCCGCAGCCGACCGGCCGAGGTGAGGGTCAGGTTGCCGACGGTAGTGCCGCCGTTCGACAGCATCACGAACCGCGGCGATCCGCTGGGCAGCGAGACGATGCGGACGCGCATCGTGACGTAGGCGTCGGCGGTCGCCGGGAAGCTCTCCTGCAGGTAGCCGGAGGCGTTGGCCACGCGGGCCGAGGCGGTCCCGTGGATGGGGGTCGCCGCCTCCAAGAGGACGGTGCCCGAGATGCTGTCGACGCCCGTGCTCGGGTCGCGCAGCCCGCCCTCGAACGTCATCTGGCGGATCGGCGTGCCGCCGCTCGGCGGCGTCGGGGTCGGGGTCGGGGTCGGCGTGGGCGTCGGAGTCGGGGTCGGCGTCGGCGTCGGCGTGGGCGTGGGAGTCGGCGTCGGGGTCGGCGTGGGAGTCGGCGTCGGGGTCGGCGTGGGAGTCGGCGTCGGGGTCGGCGATAACGGCACCTGGTTTCGCGGCATGAAACTGCTGGAT
>DATBMM010000160.1:0-1705 GCA_036554825.1 Candidatus Limnocylindrales bacterium | reverse complement strand
GGCATCCGCTGGATCGTCGCCAAGGTGGCGGCCGGAGAACAGCCACCCGGTTGATAGCGATGGTTGGCCCTTCTTAACGTCGCCTCCATCAAGGCACCACGAATCGTGTCCTAGGATGTGGGTGACGCACACCGTCCTGGAGCTCCAACGTGTTCTTCGATCCGCTCTATATCGTCCTCATCGTCGTGACGCTCGTGATCTCGGGCGGCGCGCAGCTGTACATCCGCTCGACCTATGGCCGCTGGAGCCGGGTCCCGAACTCGGCCGGGCTCGGCGGCGCCCAGATCGCGCAGGTCCTGCGCGAGCGCGCGCCCTTCGGGAACCGCTCCGGCAGCGAGGCGATCTCCGCGATCAAGGTCGTTCCGGGTGAGCTATCGGATCACTTCGACCCGCGCGACAAGTCCCTGGCGCTGTCCGAGGCGGTCGCGACGCAGCCATCGGTCGCCTCGATGGCGATCGCGGCCCACGAGGTGGGCCACGCCGTGCAAGTCGCAGAGGGCAGCGCGCTCATGCAGATCCGCAGCCTGCTCGTCCCGGCGGCCATGGCCGGTCCGCAGATCGCCTACCTGTTCATCTTCGGCGGGATCATCTTCCAGATGGCCGGCCTGATCACGATCGGGGCCCTGCTCTTCGGCTTCGCCGTGGTGTTCTCGGTGCTGACGCTGCCGGTCGAGATCCAGGCGAGCCAGAAGGCGCTCGCGATGCTCGAGTCGACCGGGGTCGTCACCACGGCCCAGGAACGGGACGGCGTGAGGTCGATGCTCACGGCCGCCGCCCTGACCTACGTCGCGGCCGCGGTGAGCGCGGTCCTGACCCTGCTCTATTACCTCTTCCTGGCGCGCCGCAGCAGTTGACGCGGCGGTGACGCGGCCGCGGATCCCGGACGAGGTCCTGACCGCCGCGCACGATCGGTCGAAGGCGCGCGCTGCGCGCGATTGGGAGACGGCCGACCGCCTCCGCGCGGAGATCGAGGCGGCGGGCTGGAAGGTCGTCGACCGCGGCACCGACTTCGCCCTCGAGCCGGCGGCGCCGCCCGACATCGAGGAGGGCACGCGCCGTCGGTTCGGGGCGTCCGCCAACGTCCCGTCGCGTCTCGACGAGCCGCCGGTCGGCTCGGCCACGATCGTGCTGATCGCGACCGACTGGCCGGCCGACCTCTCGCGCGCCGTAGAGGCCCTGCGTGCGACCTCGCCGGCCGGGACGTCGATCGTCGTCGTGGCCGATGCCCCGTCCGACGAGCAGGCGGCCGCGCTCACCGCGCTCGACGAGGCCGACGAGGCCGACGATGGCGACGATGGCGACCTGGAGGTCGTCTGGACCAGCGAGCGACTCGGCCATGGGGCGGCCCTGAACATCGGGCTGCGTCGCGCGAGGGCACCGGTGGTCGTCTTCATGGATACCAGCGTCGAGCCGACCGGCGACGTCGTGACGCCGCTCGTCCGAGCGCTCGACGATCCATCGGTGGCGGTGGCCGGCGGGTGGGGCATCACGTCAGAAGACCTGCGGTCGTTCGAGGACGCCCCGCCAGGTGACGTCGACGCCATCGAGGGGTACCTGCTCGCGGTCCGGCGCGACGACGGTCGCGACCGTGGGCCGCTCGACGAGCGATTCCGCTACTACCGCAACCTCGACATCTGGTGGAGCCTCGCCCTGCGCGACGCGGGGGAGGGGAGCACGCCGCGGCGGGCGGTGCGGGTCGCCGACA
>DATBMM010000147.1:0-9846 GCA_036554825.1 Candidatus Limnocylindrales bacterium | reverse complement strand
GCCCGGCGGATGACGCCGCCCGCCGGGTCCCCGACCGGCAGGTCGGCCGAGCGCAGCGCCGCGTGGCTGGCCCACAGCGCGTGGTGGTCGTGCGCCCAGAGCACCGCACGCCGGCCTGGCGCCACCGACTCGAGCGCATCTGCCGTCGGCCAACCGCCCCAACGGTCGGAGTCCCAGCCGTGTCCCTCGAGCCACGCGTCCTCCGGCAGCCTCTCGTGCGCCTCCCGGAGCTGCGCCAGCCCTTCGTCGAGGGTCGCGGCGTCCCCCAGATCGACATGGCGTGACGCGAGCGCGGCCTGGGTGAGGTGCAGGTGCGCGTCGGTCAGCCCCGGGATGGCGACCTGGTCGGGCTCGAGCCGGATGCGCTCGGTGAACGGGTCGGCCCTGGTCTCCAGATAGACCTCCGAGCCCGCGAACGCGATGCGACCGTCGCGGATGCCGATCGCCTCGACCCAGCCGAAACCGCTGTCGCCACGCAGCGTGGCGATCCGTCCGGTGATGAGGGTGTCGAGGGGCATGGGCAGTCAGCCTAGCGGGTCGACCAGCACTGCCGCGATGCCCGCCCCGTCGAGCCCGGCGCCCAGTCCGAGGGCGAGCGCCACCCGGGCCTTGATGGCGCACAGCGTCCCGACGGGGATGGCGCCGGCGCGCACCCAGGTCGCGCCGCCCCCAGGGAAGGCGTACGCCGTCGACACGGCACCAGCAGGACAGCGCGATGCCAGGACGACCGTGACGCCGTCGGCCATCGCTCGCTCCGCGGCGGCGAGCATGCCCGCCGACGTGTTCCCGGCGCCGGTGGCCGCCACCACCAGGCCACGCGCCCCGGACGCGACCGCGGCGTCGATCATCGATCCGTCAGAGCCGATGCCGGCCTGCACGAGCTCGACGCGGGCGCCATCCGCGGGGATCGGCCGCAGCCGGCGCCGCGCACCACGAGCGCGATGCACCACGACATCGCCCTCGCCGTCGACCGACCCGAGCGAGCCGCGGTTCGGCGAGCGGAACGTGTCCAGCGCCGTCGTGTGCATCTTCGTGACGTCGTCGGCGGCCTCGATCGTGCCCGCGAGGGTCACGACGACGCCCACGTCGCGAACAAGAGACGACGCTGCCACGGCGACCGCCCGGCGCAGGTTGTCCGGGCCCTCGTAGCCAGGCTCGTGCGATGCCCGCATCGCGCCCGTGACGACGACCGGCTTCGGGGATCCGATCGTCAGATCCCAGGCGAACGCCGTCTCCTCGATCGTGTCGGTGCCCTGGACGACGACCACGCCGTCGGTCGACGGCTCGTCCAGCGCGTCCTGGATGACGGCGCGCAGCGTCATCAGGTCCGCGAATGTGAAGTGGCTGGCCGGCGTCAACCCACGGTCGATCGGCAGGACCTCGGCGATCGCGTCGAGCGCCGGTGTCCGGGCCAGGATCGAAGCCCCATCGAGCGAGGGGACGTTGCCCCCTGCCACCGGGTCGAAGCCCATGCTGATCGTCCCGCCGGTGAAGACGACGACCACGCGCGGCATCGGTCGCCCGTCAGTCGCGGTCGGCGGGATCGGCCGGGCCGGGCGGCGCCCACGGTGGCGGCGGGGGCGGGGGCGTCGACTCGGACGGCTCCGAGCGCCACGACGGCCGGTCGGCGCCGAGCGCGGCGGCGATGGGGTCCTCGACGTGCGGGTCGGCGCTGGCACCGGCGACGCCGAGGTTGGGGTCGCGCAGGAACACGCTCGCGATGCCGACCAGGAGCACGCCGATGGCCACGACCAGCATCACGGTCGCCGTCCCGATCAGGTCAGAGATCGGCCCGACCACGATGATCGGCAGGAAGCTCGAGACCGACACGAGCATGTTCAGCACCCCGAACACGCGGCCGCGCACGTCCTCCGGGAGGTCCTCCTGGAGCTGCGTCTGGGCGGGGATGGCGACGCACGCGTAGGCGATGCCGGCGATGAACGCGATGACGACGACGATCGCGAGCAGCGACGTGATCGCCGACAGGTCGAGGAGCTCGCCGGCCTGGTCGATGCGCTGCAGGAGCTGGCTGATCGGGCCGGCGATCGACAGCAGCGCGAGCATCACGCCGAGCAGGATCAGCCCGCCCTCGATGACCCGCCGCCGGGGTAGGAACTTCCCGTACGAGTTGAGCAGGAGGATGCCCATCACGATGCCGCCGCCCAGCGGCAGCACGATGATCGAGGTGTCCTTCGGCCGCAGGCCGAGGGCGGTCTGGGCGAAGTCGGGTCCGAGCACCCCGAGCACGCCGACGAGCGACGCCGTGATGCCCAGGTACATCAGCGACCATGCGATCGAGCGGTACTCGCGGATGATCCCGAACCCCTCGCGGAGCTGCGCGAGCGTCGAGTGCATCGCTGCCTGCGTCTCGTCGACCGCGGTCGCGACGCCGGCCGCTCGGATCGGCGGGGGCGAGGGCGGCAGCGTCCAGCAGAAGACCGCCGCCAGGAAGTACAGGGCCGCCACGACCAGGATCACCGCCTGCGGTCCCGCGATGTTGATCACGAGCGGACCCAGCAGCGCGAACCCGAGGGCGAAGGCCGCGTTGAGCGTCAGCGTGAACACGCCGTTCGCGGCGAGCAGCTGCCGTCGCGGCACCACCTCCGGGATCATCGCCGCCTCGGCCGGCGCGAAGAACACGGTGACCGTCGAGACGAACAGGTTCAGCAGGAGCAAGAGGAGCAGGTGGTCGCCGACCAGGAACAGGCCGATGATCGCGAGTCCGCGCAGGACGTTGGTCGCGATGAGGACCAGCCGCCGGTCGACCCGGTCGACGTAGACACCGGCCACGGCCGAGAACAGCACGGCCGGGACGAGGAACGACAGGATCAGCAGGCTGACGGCGGTGTTCGGGTTGTTCTCCGAGACGACGACCGTCAGGCCGAACAGGACCATGTTGCCGCCGATCTGGGTCGCGGCCTGCGACAGCCAGAGCCGGAGGAACGGCGGGTTACGGAAGACGGCGAGCGGGCCCTCGCCGCTGCGAGCCTCGGCGCCCGCCTCGATCGCGTCAGCCTCGAGGGGCGCCCCGGAGTCGGTCACGACGGTGGGTCGCGCGGGATCCCTGCGCTCGAGGGATGGTCGTGGGCGACCGCGGCCGTGATCGTCGCGTCTCCCCGCTCGACGAACCCCGCGAGCCGACGTTCGAGCGTCGCCCGCTCGATCAGCACGTGCCGACCACACGTCCGACAGCGCAAGCCGATGTCCGCCCCGAGCCTGTCGACGAGCCACGTGTCGCCGCCGCACGGGTGCGTGCGGCGCAGACGGACGACGTCGCCAAGGAGCAGGTCGAGCACGGGTCGGTCCGGCACGGCGGGCAGGGTATCAGAGGCGCGGATGGCCATGGCTCGGGACGAGCTCTCGGTCGGTGGCCGGCACATGGATGCGGTCGAGCGGGGTGACCTCGACGGTCACCTCGGGCTGCGTGGCCGACAGCTGGGCGATGATGCCCCCAGGTCGGGTCAAGGAGCCGGTGAGCTTGTCCGGGGCACCGATCGCGGCCAGCGTGAACGGATCGTCGAGCGGCCGGGCGTCGAGCGTCGCGCTCCCGGCCGCGCCGACGGCGACGACGCCGGGCACCAGCCGGGTGTCATCGATCGCCATCGCCTCGGCACCGGCATTGCGCAGCTCGTTGACCAGGTCCTCGATGCCCGGACCGTCGATCGGGCCGCGTACGGTGATGGACACGCCCGGGCCGACCGCGGGGTCGATGCCGGCATACAACCGGACCCGCCGCAGGTCGGCACGCAGCTCGTCGACCGAGACGTCGCCACGGTCGGCGTTCTCGCCCAGGACGCCGAGCTCGCGCTCGAGGGTCGCCACCTCGGTGCGCAGCTGGTCGTTGCGGTCGTCGAGGTTGGCCACGAGGACCGTGAGGTCCTGCGACGACAGGCCGGCGAACGCGGCACTGCTCGCCTGCGTCCGGAGCTGGACCACCACGAGCAGACCGAGCACGAAGGTGACCAGCGCGATCGTCAGCTGGCTCCGTCCGCGTCGCATGGTCAGGGCGCCGGCTCGGGCCGCGCGTAGCGCAGTGTCACGGTGCCCGCGAACGCGGGGATGTCGACCTCGTCGGGCTCGGCGACCGACACCCGGATGCCGAACCCCTGCGCCCGCGTCCGGATGAGATCCACGAAGCCTGGTGAGGCGCCGAGGCGCGGGTAGAGGTCCTCCGCGCCGAGTGCGGTGACCTGGTATGGCCCGGCGAGGTACGCGGCGTTCACGAGGATCGACGGACCGACGTCGATGATCGCGGTCGTTGGGGTGATCCGCTCGCCGTTGACTGCCACCGCCTCCGCTCCCGCGGCCCACAGTTCCTCGACGACCGAGCGCAGGTCGCGCGCCCCGACGAGATAGTCGGCCTGGTCCGCGCCCGGGGCGACCGGCTCGACCGAGTCCTCGAGCTGCAGCACGATGCCAGTGCCACGGAGCGGGATGAGCCCAGCGGCGATCCGCGCATCCTGGAGCTCATCGTTCAGCTGGCGGACGAGCTCGGCCGAGCCCTCGCCAGACTGCTCTGCCTCCTGGATGGCGCCACGCAGCTCGAGGATGCGTGCCTTGAGCTCGTCCTGTCGTCGCTGGAGCTGGGTCGCGGTCTCGACCAGCGGCGAGCGCTCCTGCGTCGTGTAGCGGACGCGTGGCCCCTCCGCGGCGAGTTGGGCCGCGATCAGGAAGCCGAGCCCGAGCAGGGCCGCACCGAGCGTGACCTGCCAGCTCGGGATCGCCCGCAGGCGGGCCGTCATCGAGGTCATCGACGTGCACTCCGCGAGCGGGCCAAGACCAGTCCGACCACCGCGCCGGCGACGAGGATGAACGCGACCCAGATCGTAACGGGTGGAAGGACGACCGAGTCGAGCGGTGCCGAGCGCACGACCGGTCGGTCCGTGGCGATCGGTGGCAGGGTCGTGCCGGGGGCGGGCGACGGACCGGCCCCCCAGTCCGCCGGTCGCGGGCCGGCCGGGGCCGGCTGCGGCCCGTACTTCACCGGCTCCTTGGCGCCGATGTCGGCCAGCCACGCGTCGTTGAACTCCGCGACGTCCATCCCGATCGCTCCCTCGAACGCCTCGTCGTCGGTGCGACCGTCGGCATACGAGCGGATCAGCGACAGGAGCGCATCCTCCCCGTGCGTCCGGATCAGGTAGTCGACCGCGCTGACGCTCTCGGCATAGGCCAGGCTGAAGCCGAACCCCGAGGTCGGGAACTGGGCGACGAGACCATCGAGCGGGATGAGCTGGCCGTCCTCGGCGGCCGCCTCGACCGACGCCCGGTCGCCGACGTCGTAGCCCACGCTCAGGTAGACGGCCAGTCCCTCGTTCAGCCAGCGTGGCGGGAAGTGATAGGCGTTGTCGACGGCGGTGTCGAAGACGAGATGGATCAGCTCGTGGGGCACCACGTTCTCGACCCACGGATCGTCGATGGCCGACGGCTCGATCTGGGCGAACATGGTCCGGATGTCGGCGTTGGCCTGACCGCCCACGTTCTCACGCGTGCCCGGCCCGAGCGCGACATAGAAGTCGTCCACGTCGGCGTAGATGAAGAAGTCGACAGGTTCCGTCTCCTCGACCCCGAACAGTTTCGATGTCTCTTCGACCTCGCGCTCGCCGATGCGCAGCGCTCGCTCCCCGAACGCACGATCGCCCTCGTACCAGTGGACGCGTACGACGTCGCCGCTGATCGTCTGCCAGTCGAACCGTTCGTCGGCGACGACAGTGCGGACCTCGGGGCCGAGACGGGCGGTGCCGTCGGCGGTGATCCGCCAGCGGACACGCACCGGGGTGTTGGGCAGGATGTGGTCGCCGGGACCCCCGAACTCGTGGCGGAGCGTCGTCGAGCCCGGCGTCGACGGGACCTCGACCTCGCTCACGATCGGGCCCGGGCTGTCGGCCATCGTCACGAGGATCTCGATCCGCTCGACCGAACCGTCGAGCGCGACGGGCTGTGTCGCCACCATCCCCGTGTCGAACGTCCCCTCGATCGTCGGCTGCCCGAAGTCGACGCTGGTCGCGCTGACCGCGCTGACCGGGGTAGCGGCCGCGCCGGCCAGAGCGAGCAGCGCCAGCGACGCCAGCGCGGCGACCGACCGGCGGCGGCCCGACATCACGGTGTGCTCCAGGCGAGACCGGCGAAGCGCATCGAGCCCAGGCCGTTCTGGCCGGTCCCGAGCAGGCCTTCACGAGCGAGCGCCCAGCCCGTCCCGTAGGTCACCGGCACGACCGGGACGTCGCGCTTGACGATCTCCTCGGCGCGGTCGAACGCCGCGCTGGCGACAGCCGGGTCGGTCGATGCCCCGGCGTCCGCGATGGCCGCATCGAAGTCGGCCGAGCGCCAGCGGCCGTAGTTGTTCGCGGTCCCGGATCCGAGCAAGACCCCGAGGAAGTCGTTCCGGCCCGGGTAGTCAGCGATCCACGACACGAACCAGATCGCCGGCGGGTCCGTCTCGAGACGGTCGAAGTACGCGCCGAAATCCATCGTCTCCTGCGCCAGTCGGATGCCGAGCGTCCGCTCGACCTCCTCGACGACGGCCTCGTCGTACGGACTCCCCCCGGTCATGAGTGTCACGCGCGGGAAGCCGCGCCCGTCCGGAAAGCCCGCCTCCGCCAGCAGGGCGCGGGCCGCCTCGGGGTCGTGTTCGGGCAGCATGTCGCGCGCCGATCGGTCCGGGATCCCGGGCGGCACCATCGATGTGGCGACCGCGTTCGGGTCGTCGACCGCCAGGCGGGCGATGCGTCGCCAATCCACGGCCGCTCCGAAGGCACGGCGGACGCGCACGTCGTCGAACGGTGGCGTCGAGGTGTCGAAGCCGTAGTAGTCGGTGGATATCGCCGGCACCGTGAGCAGCCGCGGACCGAGCGTGGCGTCGTAGGCGATCCAGGCCGCATCCTCGCTCCCGATGCCGACATAGTCGAGATCACCGCTCTCGAACTCCTCGACGGGGCTGGCGCCGCCGAGGCCCGTCACGACCGTGATCCGTCCGATCGCCGGCGTGCCAGCCCAATACCGCGGATTGGCCTGGAGGATCATCTCGGTCGCTCGCTCGTCGACGAGCCGGTAGCCGCCGCTGGCGACGAAGTCCTCGCCTGCGCTCAGCGCGGCGGCACCGTCGATGCCGGGTGGGACCACGGCGAGCGTCGGGCTGGCCGCGATGGCCGGGAAGTCGGCCGCGGCGCGATCGAGCTCGACGATGACCTCGTTCCGCCCGTCGTCGGCGATGAGACCGACGTCTTCGGCGGTCCCCTCCCCATCGGCGTACGCCGCGGCGCCCCGGACGTCTTCGACGAGCGTGGCCAGCGGCGACGGGGAGGCGGGGTCGATGACCCGGAGCCAGCTCCTGACGACGTCGCTGGGCCGGAGTGGTGAGTCGTCGCTGAACCGGAGATCGGGGCGGAGGGTGAACACGACCCGACGCGCGTCGTCCTCGATGCGCCACGACGCCGCGAGTGCTGGCTTGAGCTCGAGCGCCTCGTCGAAGGTCGTCAGCGTCTCGAACAGCTGGGCGATGACCGCCGAGCTCTGCGCATCGCCGGCGCGCGCGGGATCGAGCTCCGATGGCGCCTCGAGCGCGATGCGTACCGATGAGTCGTCGGCCGCCCCGGTCGGCAGGCCCCCGCAGGCGCCGACGACCAGACAGACGAGCAGGGGGACGAGCCGGCGGCGCATCGGCCGGAGTATACGGGCGGTGCCCGTCGGACCCCTCCGGACGTGGCCGAGCAGTGGCCGCGCCAGTCACGGTCGCTCACCGGCGTCGATGCCCTCGCCTTCTAGGATGTCGCCATGACCCTGCGCATCCGGAACACGCTCACCCGATCCGTGGAGTCGGTCGAGCCGCTCGAGCCGGGTCGCGTCCGGATGTACACCTGCGGTCCGACCGTGTACCGCTTCGCCCACGTGGGCAACCTGCGGTCGAACCTGCTTGCCGACCTCATCCGCCGGGTGCTCCTCTATCACGGGGTCGAGGTGTTCCACGTCAAGAACATCACCGACGTCGGCCACCTGCGCGAGGACGAATTCGACCGGGGCGAGGACCGGATGCTGGTGCAGGCCGGGCTCGAGCACAGGACGACCGCCGAGATCGCCGATGCCTACGAGGCGGCATTCCACCACGACGAGGCGCTGGTCAACATCCTGCCAGCCCACGTCTTCCCGCGGGCGACCGAGCACATCACCGAGATGGTCGAGCTCGCCGAGGCGCTCGAGGACCGCGGGCTGGCGTACACGAGCGAGGCCGGCAACGTGTACTACTCCGTGTCGTCATTCCCGGAGTACGGGCGGCTCTCGGGGAACTCGCTCGACGATCTGCGGGCCGGTCACCGCGGTGAGGTCGAGGCCGACAAACGCGATCCGGCGGACTTCGCCCTCTGGAAGGCGGCGGGGCCGCGGCGCGCCCTGAAATGGCCGACCGCCCGCTGGGGCGACGGCTTTCCCGGCTGGCACCTGGAGTGCTCGGCGATGGCCCGCCGCTATCTCGGTGACCGATTCGACCTGCACACCGGCGGCATCGATAACATCTTCCCCCACCACGAGGACGAGATCGCCCAGTCGGCTCCGCTGGTCGGCGGGTCGCCGGCCCGCATCTGGGTCCACGGGGAGCACCTGCTCATGGCCGGTCGGAAGATGGCGAAGTCGGCCGGCAACTTCCAGCGCGTGACCGAGCTCATCGAT
Source organism: Candidatus Limnocylindrales bacterium (assembly GCA_036554825.1). Classification (GTDB taxonomy): domain Bacteria; phylum Chloroflexota; class Limnocylindria; order Limnocylindrales; family CSP1-4; genus SPCO01. The sequence goes on along the minus strand of DATBMM010000147.1, from coordinate 1,188 downwards.
GAGGGCATCGACCCGCTCGCGTTCCGCTACCTGGTCCTGACGTCACGCTACGGCCACAAGCTCAACTACTCCGATGCGTCGATCGGCGGCGCGGCGGCCGCGCTGACGTCGCTCCGACACCGGCTCGCCGCTCTCGGGCCGCCGCCGAGTGCCGGCCCGTGGACCGCTCCCCAGGCGCTCGTTGCCAGCGCGGCCGGTGACCGGCCCGACGGCACCGCCACGGGACCGGGCGGCTTCGGCGGGACCGACTACGCCGTCGCCGATCGCGCGCACGCGCCGGTCGCTCCGCTCTCGGATGAGGGCCGGCGACTCCACCAGCGGTTCGTCGACGCGCTCGACGACGACCTGGACCTGCCCGCGGCGCTGGTCACGGTCCGCGAGATCCTCCGCGCCGATCTCGCCGCCGACGAGCGACGCTGGCTGGTACTCGACGCGGATGCCGTGCTGGGCCTCGACCTACACAGGGTCTGGGACGCGACCGGGGGTGACGACGAGGTGCCGGAGGCGGTCCTGGCCCTGCTCGACGCGCGGGATGCCGCGCGAGTGGCTCGCGACTACGGCCGCGCGGACGCGCTCCGTGACGAGATCGGCGCGGCTGGGTTCGACGTCATCGATGCCGCGGAGGGCTCGTCGGTCCGGCGACGACGCTAGAAGCCGCCGGCGTAGAAGCGGACGTTCCGTGGGTCATCACGTCTCCACGCGATGACCGCCCGGCCAAGCTCGCGCCACGCGTCCTCCTCCGTGTCGCCGCTCCCTTCGAGGCCGCTCTGCGCGCCATCGAGGATCGCGGTCGCGACGATCCGGACCGGCGGTCCCGGGTCCAGGTCCTCGATCAGGAGGGCGATGCCCAGGTGCTCGGCCAGGCGCTGGATCGACTCGGGCCCGAACGCCGCCTCGCCGCTCATGCTGACCGCTGCTCCCCGATGAGCAGATCCTGGCGCGACCCGAACCGGTCGATGATGCGGTAGAAGTTGCGCTTGGACTGCCGCGTGCGTTCGTCCTCCGGCAGGCTGGCCCAGCCGCGATGCTCGTGGCGCTCGGCCGGGATGTCGGCGACCCGCACCGCCCGCCGCGGCGTGCTCCCCTCCCCCGCGTCGCGCAGGGCGAGGCTCCACCAGATGTCGAGGTTGCGGTAGTAGCGGAATCGCTCGTCGAGCGGCCCACGGTCGCGACCGTCGTCGCGCCGGA
>DATBMM010000145.1:0-6181 GCA_036554825.1 Candidatus Limnocylindrales bacterium | reverse complement strand
GCAAGCTCGCCGAGAAGCGCATCTTCCCCTCGATCGACGTCCAGCGCTCCGGGACCCGCCGAGAGGAGCTCCTGCTCGAGGAGGGCACCCTCAAGATGGTCTGGACGATGCGCCGCATGCTGTCGGCGGTCGGCACCAACGAGGGCATCGAGATCCTGCTGAACCGGCTCTCGAAGACCCAGTCGAACGCTGAGTTCCTGGCGTCCCTTACGAAGAACCTGGACGCCTAGACGCCTAGACCTCGCGTTGCGGGTGTGCGCCGGCGCCACGCAAATGTAGGGGCCTGCGCGCTCCTGTTTGCCACGCTTGTTCCGTGCGTGGTACGTTTCGCCACGATGTCGTAAGTCCGGCGAGACGTCGGACGCGGCCGCGAAGAGAGACCCCCAGCTCGATACCGCGACCCCGGACGGGCCCCAGACCCCGAACTCAGCGCCTATCGCCCATCGCGCCCGGGCTCGTCCTCACGTCAGGAGACCGTATTGCTGAATGCGTCGGTCGGCGTCCAGCGCGTCCTTGGCCGCGTGCGCCGAACCTCGATCGACTCGATGACCGCGTTGCCCGCTATGACCCCTCGGGTGTCCGCGCGCGTGTCTCGACCGCGATCCGGGTACCTGACGACCTCGCGACACCTCTATCCGCTCCCGCGACGCCGCCGCCGGACGTTCGCGTTGCCGGCACTCACGATGCATCGCCCGTCCCTGCGACGGGCGTCGTTCTCGTTCTCCGCGAGCGCCGCTCGTGACGGCGTCACCCGGATCCCCGCGCTGACGCGTCGCATCCTCGTCGGCCTCGGTCAGGAACGGATCGTGGCCATCGCGGCCGCGGGCATCCTGCTGTCGGCCTCCTTCCTGAGCGTCACTCCGGGCGGCCCGAGAGGCGACACCGGTGGTCCGTCTGGTGATGGGCCGGGGCCGCGCCTGGCGATCGCGGGGTCGGTCGATGGCGACGACGTCGGCTCGGTCGAGGAGGACTACGTCACCGAAAACGCTCGCGAGGGCGAGGTCGGCGAGGGCGGGTCCCTCGCACATCCGGATCTCGAGCCGGCCGTCATCGCGCGCTACGTGTCGACGGACATCGACGCGCTGAACCGGGCCGGCGTCGAGCTGGTGAAGGCCGGGGCGGCCGCCCAGGTCGATGGGCCGTTCCTCGACGACGGCACGCTCCTGAAGCCCGTCGCGGTCGACACGTCCGTCCCCGATGGCAGCGGCCTGCTGCGCACGTACAAGGTCAAGTCGGGCGACACGCTCGCGACCATCGCCCGCAAGTTCGACGTCGAGATGATGACCCTGTGGTGGGCCAACAAGCTCAAGTCGAAGGATCGGCTGCACATCGGCCAGCAGCTCCGCATCCCGCCGGTCGACGGCTTGGTCCACACGGTCACCCCGGTCGACACCCTCACCGGGCTGGCGACGCGGTACGAGGTCGAGGAGCAGGACATCCTGTCGACCAACGGTCTCGACGATCGCAACCTCGTCGTGGGACAGGTCCTGATCCTGCCGGGCGCCCGCGGGGCGCAGATCAAGGAGCCCAAGCCCAAGTCCACGTCCGGCGGGAGCGTCGTGTCGCGGCCTCGGTCGTCCGGTGGCGGCGGCGGATCCGTCCGGCCCCCCAGCCGCTACAACGGCGGTGCCATGGCGTGGCCGACGTCGAGCCGCCACATCAGCCAGTACTACCACTACGGGCACTACGGCATCGATATCGACGGCTCGACGGGCGACCCGATCTTCTCCGCCGCCTCCGGCACGGTGATCTTCGCCGGCTGGAAGAACAACGGCGGTGGCTACCAGGTCTGGATCGCACACGGGTCGGGTCTGTACACCACGTACAACCACATGTCGGGCGTGTCCGTCGGACGCGGTCAGAGCGTCGGCCGCGGCCAGCGCGTCGGCCGGATGGGCGCAAGCGGCTTCGCGACCGGCTCGCACCTCCACTTCGAGGTCTGGCGCGGACGCATCTGGGACGGCGGCACCCGGGTCAACCCGCTCGCCTACTTGTAGGGCGAGCCGAGCACGGCCTCGGCCACTGGGGCGGCGGCGCCGCCCGTTCTCCCGCGCGATCCTTCGATTTCGAAGGTTTCGCAGCGGCCTCGCCTTCGGGAAGCAACCCTTCGATTTCGAAGGATCGTTTTCCGGAAGCGCCCCGAGCCGCCCCGCCGCGCCTCCCGCGGAGTCGCCCCGCCGCGCTCCCAGGAGGCCCCCCGCGCTCCCGGGGAGCCGCCGCGACCCCGTGGGACAATGACCCCGATGTTCCTCGACCGCGTGAAGATCTGGGTCCGCGCCGGTGACGGCGGTGCCGGGGCCGCGACCTTCCGCAAGGAGGCACACGTCCCCCGCGGTGGACCCGACGGTGGCGATGGTGGTCGAGGCGGGTCGGTGCACCTTAGGGTCGATGCCGGCCAGACCACACTTCGCGACTTCCAGTACAAGCACCACTTCAAGGCGACACCGGGAGGCCCGGGTGCCCGCGCGCGACGCCACGGCAAGGCCGGCGACGACCTGATCCTCGATGTGCCGCCCGGCACGGCCGTGATCGACGACGAGACCGGCGCGCTTCTGGCCGACCTGGTCGCGACCGGCCAGCAGGCGATGGTCGCCCGAGGCGGCCGAGGTGGCCTCGGCAACACGCATTTCAAGACCGCCACGCACCAGGCACCGAAGCACGCCCAGAAGGGCGAGCCCGGCGAGGAACGTTGGCTTCGGCTGGAGCTGCGCCTGATCGCCGACATCGGGCTGGTTGGCCTGCCGAACGCCGGCAAGTCGACGCTGCTGGCCGCAGCGACCGCCGCTCAACCGAAGATCGCCGACTACCCGTTCACCACGCTCGAGCCGAACCTCGGCGTGATGGATCTCGGTGACGACGACGAGCGCCGGCCGACGATCGCCGACGTGCCGGGGCTGATCGAGGGAGCCTCGAGCGGCGCCGGCCTCGGCCACGCGTTCCTGCGCCACGTCGAACGGACGCGCGCGCTGGTCCACGTCGTCGACGGCTCGTCACGCGACCCCGAGTGGGATCACGGGGTGATCCGCGACGAGCTGCGGGCGCACGATCCGGCACTGCTCGACAAGCCGATGCTCGTCGCCTTCAACAAGCTGGACCTGCCCGCGGCGCAGGAGGCGTGGCCGACGTTCGCGAAGGCGCGTCGCGCCGAGGGGTTGGAGGCGGTCGCGATCGCCGCCGCGACCGGGGAGGGGCTGGACTCGTTCCGTGCCCGCCTCGCGGGGCTGCTGCCCTCCGCCGCCGAGCTCGAGGCGCCGCCGGAGCCGGCCGGGGTCGTCGTCCACCGCATCGACTCGATGCTCGACGGCTTCGTCGTCGAACGGGACCGGGACGGCGCGTTCCGGGTTCGCGGCAAGCGCATCGAGCGCATCGCCGCCCAGACGGACTTCGATGTCGACGAGTCGGCGGAGCGCTTCCAGCGCGACCTCGAGAAGCTCGGCATCGATGCCGAGCTGCGGCGCGCTGGTGTGGCTCCGGGCGACCTCGTGCGGATCGGCGGGTCGGAGCTCGAGTGGGAGTCGTCGCCATGGGAGGATCGGTGAGGGTCGCCGGGGAGGGCACGGATGGCCTCCACGGCGCGACCGGCGTGTTCGGCGGGACGTTCGACCCGGTCCACGTCGCCCATCTCGCCGTGGCGGAGGCGGCGCGCGACACGTTCGGGCTGCGGCGGGTCCTGTTCGTCCCCGCAGCGCAGCCGCCGCACAAACCGGATCGGTCGATCACCGCCGTCGAGCATCGGCTCGCGATGGTCGAGGCTGCGGTGGCCGGCAACCCGGCCTTCGAGGTGAGCCGCATCGAGGTCGAGCGCGATGGGCCCTCGTACACGATCGACACGCTGGCCGCGCTGTGCGACGCCGATCCGGGCGACCGGCTGGCGCTGATCCTGTCCGCCGAGTCGTATGGCGAGCTGTCGACGTGGCACCAGCCGGCACGCATCCTGCAGCTCGCCGATCTGATCGTCGCGCCGCGTGGCGGCCACGCCGCGCCGGACCCGGATCTCGTCCCGCGGCAGTTCCCCGATGCGCCGGCGGTCATCGCCTTCCTGGACGGCCCGCACATCCGCCTGTCCGCCTCCGAGATCCGCCAGCGCGCCGCCGAAGGACGGTCGGTCCGGTACCTCGTCCCGGATGCGGTCGCGGCGTATATCGGCGACCATGCCCTGTACCAGGACCACCGGAGGGACCCTCGATCGTGACCGACCCCGCGCTGCCGAACGCCGTCGCCCGCAAGGCCGACGGCCTCCCGCGACGAGGTAGGAAGCCACCCGTCAAGGGCAGCGAGCGCGAGGCGCTCGACCTCGCCCGCCGCATCGTCGAGCTCGCCGAGGACAAGAAGGCGGCTGACATGGTGGTGCTCGAGCTCGCCCCGCTGACGACCCTGGCCGACTACTTCGTCATCGCCTCGGGAGGCTCGGAACGGCAGCTCGACGCGATCGCCGACGGCATCGTCGAGGGCCTCCGCGACGAGAAGGTCCGGCCGATCGGCCGCGAGGGCACCGCCGCGTCACACTGGGTGTTGCTCGACTATGGGTCGGTGATCGTCCATATCTTCACGCCGCCGGAACGCGACTACTACGGGCTCGAGAAGCACTGGTCCGAGGCGAAGACGATCCTCCGCGTGCAGTAGCGCGCAGTCACCAGTACCGATGGGTCCCGTACTGACGGGTCATGGGGACCATGCCGTCGCTGATGCCAGCATCCGGCCATGTCCATCTCCCGCGACCGCTGCCCCGCTTGTGGTCACCGGCTCATCACGACCCGGTTCGACACCACGTTCCGGTTGCCCGACCGGAGCGAGCGGCTGTGCTTCGGCATCCCGGGCGGGCTCTGCGAGGACTGCTCGCAGCTGTACATCGATCCGGACCTGATCGAACTGCTCGATCTCGCCGAAGGCCGCTGCGTCTTCGCGATCGAGAGCGATCTCGTCGTCCAGGAGCAGGCCTGGTCGTCCGCGGACTGACCGTCTGAGGCGCGGCCCGGCACAGGTCAGCCGGGAAGGACGCCACCACTCCCGGCCGGGACACGATCCCGGATCCACAGCTGGAATGCCAGGCGGCGCTGTGCCGTGTCCGATCCGAAGCCCGGCGCGCCCTTGACCATCGCGTCCAGCGTCACGAGGCCGTCGAGCGCGGCCGTCAGCTCGTCGGTCGTCCACTTGCGTGACTGCGCGGCCAGCGTCTTGGCGCGAAACTCGCTGTTGATCCCCATCGCGCGTGCCGCCTCGGGTAACGGGGTACCGGCCGCGACGCGGTCCCCGAGCTCCAGCAGCTCGACGACCCGACGATGGAGGACGGCCAGCAGCACGGGCTCCGGGGTCGCGTCGAGCAGGCGGTCCAGCGTCGTTGCGGCGGCCTCCCGGCGGCGGTCGCCGACAGCGTCGCTCAGGGCCCACACGGAGGCCGGTGTCGTCTCCGCCACCAGCGCCCGGACGTCCTCCGCCGTGACCGGCCCCTCGTCGATCGCATGCCGAAGCTGGAGCTTGTCGAGCTCGCCGCTCGCGATCCGGCTGAGGAACCGGCGATCGACATCGCCCTCGGTCACGCGTGCCCCGAGCCGGTCCGCCAGCTCGCGGGCCGCCCCCGCGGCCAGCACGAGCCCCCGCTCGCGCGCCTCGTCGGCGATCCACGCGGCGAGCGCCGTCGGTCGTGGCGCCATCGCCGACGCGATCGTCCCGCCGGCAGCCTTGACGGGGTCGGCGAGCCGCCGGATGAGTGGAGCCTTGGCATTCGACTTTGCGGCCTCGACGACCACCAGCGCGTGCCCCGGTGCCATCAGCGCGATCGTCTCGACCACCCGGTCGCGGGTGTCGTTGCGCTTCGCCAGCGCGCCCGGATTCGTCACGACCGCCAGCGTCCCACCCCCGAACATCGGCGGCGTGGCCAGGCGTTCGTGAAGATGTGCGGCGTCGGCCGCCACGGATGTCGGATCGGCTCGCAGATCCCACCGCTCGAGTGGCGACCCGAGCTCCGCCTCGAGCGCGGTCGCGAACCGGCGCACGAGGCGCTCCGCGAGCAGCTCGTCGTCGCCCCAGATGTACAGCAGTGGCGCGATCACGACTGGTCGAGCTCACGCGGACGGCCAGCGCCGGGGATCCGGGGGCGGCAGGGCAGGGCAGCGCCCGAGCGAGGGCCTGGGGACGTCATCCGCCGGATGGTACCCGAGGGCCGAGGCCGGCCCGGCCGCAG
>DATBMM010000143.1:0-3272 GCA_036554825.1 Candidatus Limnocylindrales bacterium | reverse complement strand
GATTGGCGCGAGGTCGTCGATGACCCTGATGTGGACGTCGTCGCAGTCCTGCTCGGCGAGACCGCCCATCGGGAGGCGACCGAGGCCGCCCTGGCGGTGGGCAAACCGGTCCTCTGCGAGAAGCCGCTCGGCCGCGACCGGTTCGAGGCCGGTGCGATGGTCCACGCGGCCCGGCGGGCGGGCGTCCACGCGGCAGTCGGCTTCAACTACCGCTACATGCCCGCGATGCGCCTCGCCCGCGAGATCGTCGACGGTGGGCGGCTCGGGCGATGCCTCCAGTTCCGTGCCGTGTACCTGCAGGACCACGCCGCGGGCACGGTGCCCAGCCGCAAGCCGAACGTCTCGCGGGCCATCACCGACTACGCCCACATCATCGACTTCCTGCGCTATCTCGGGAACGAGGCGGAGGCCGTCCAGGCCACGTCGGCGAAGCTGACCGCGACCGACGTCGGCGTCGACGTCGAGGATGCCTACGTCGCGGCCGTCGACCTGCGCGACGGCGGGATCGCCTCGCTCGAGGCCTCGCGCGTCGCGTGGGGCTGGAAGGGCCGGCAGGTCGTGGAGTTCAACGGGACCGAGGGGTCGCTGTGGTGGGACATGGAGGATCTCAACCGCCTCCACGTCTTCTACGCCGCGGACGAGACCGACCGGACCGGCGGCTTCCGTGACATCCTCGTGACGCAGCCGGACCACCCGTTCCTGGACATGTGGTGGCCGCCGGGCCACACCGTCGGCTGGGAGCACAGCTTCGCCCACGAGTGGCGGGACTTCCTGGGCGCGGTCATCGATGACCGGCCGCTTCCGCCGGAGCAGGCGAGCTTCGAGGACGGCTACCAGGCCGCCGTCCTGTGCGACGCGATCATCACCTCGGCGGGCGAGCGGCGGCGGGTGACGATCGACGAGATGACCGGTGGCGCCGGCGGCCCGGCCGCCGCCTGACCAACTAGCCCTCGACGATCGGTCGCATGAACGCGGCGGCCTGCTCGACCGCCGCTTCTGCTGGCAGCGAGGGATCCTCGTTCTCGATCGCCAGGACGCCGTCGTAGCCGACCGCGCGCAGTCCCGCGACGAACGACGTCCACCACTCGCGATCGTGGACGCTGCCGGCGGCCCGGAACACCCATGCCCGCTGCTCCGGTGCGCTGAATGGCCGGGCGTCGAGGATGCCCGCGACGGCGACCTCCTCGTCGACGACCTGCGTGTCCTTGAGGTGCACGTGCCGGATGGCCGACCCGAGTGCCCGGATGACGGCCAGCGGGTCCATACCCTGCCAGAAGAGGTGGGACGGGTCGAGGTTGGCGGCGATGACCGGCCCGAGCGCGTCGCGCATCCGGCGCAGGGTCGGCACGTTGTAGACGAGGTGGAGCGGGTGCAGTTCGAAGGCGAGGGCCTCGACGCCGGCGGCTTCTGCATCCGCGGCCAGGTCGCGCCAGAGCTCGATCGCGGCCGCCCACTGGCGCTCCAGGAGCGCCATCGAGTCCGCCGGCCACGGGTACCAGACGAAGTTGACGGCCGTCGAGCCCGGGCCGTCCCCGGGCGAGCCCGACATGGTCACCACGGTGCGGACCCCGAGCTCGCCCGCGAGCCGGAGCGTGTCTCGGATGAGGGCCACGTGCCGCTCGCCGTCGACCGGATGGAGCGGCCACGCCGAGCAATTGAGGGCCGCGATGCGCAGGCCGCGGCTGTCGAACGCCTCCCGGAAGGCGCGGCGACGGCCTGCGTCACGGAGGAGCTCGTCGAGGCGGAGGTGCGGCGCCGACGACTGGCCGCCGGTCGCGATCTCGATGCCGGTCGCCCCGATCCGCGCCGCGACGTCGAGCGCCCCCTCGAAGGTATGGTCGGGCAGGGAGTCGGTGTAGAGGCCGAGCTCCATCCTCAGGCCGGGGTGACGACGACCTTCGTCGCCGTGCCTGAGCGCAGGAGGTCGAGCCCCTCGCCGAGGCGGTCGAGCGGCAGGACGTTCGTGACGATGGGCTCGAGGTTGAGCGCTCCTGACTCGACCAGGCGGATGGCGGTCGGGAAGGTGAACGCCGTCACGTACGAGCCAAGGACCGTCAGGGAGCGCTCGGTGATCGTGTACTGGTGGATCGGCGGCCGGGCGGTCTGGTTCTGGCCGAAGAGCACGATCCGTCCCCCGAGCGCGGCGTGCTCGACCGCGGCGCCGAACTGGCTGCCGACCGCGTCGACCACGATGTCCGCCCCGGCCGGCAGGAGGGCTCGGCGGCGCTCGTCGAGCTCGTCGGGACGCACGACCGCATCGGCGCCGACAGCACGGGCCACCGCACCTCGCGCGTCCTGCGGCTCGACCACGATGACCGGCGACGCGCCGGCCGCCTTGAACATCGCCAGGAACAGACAACCGATCGCGCCCGCGCCGAAGATCACCGCCGATTCCCCGGGTCGCGGGTTGGCCTTGTTCACGCCGTTGACGACGCAGGCGAGCGGCTCGATGAGCGCGGCGATGGCCGTGGGTGGTCGGTCCGACAGTGGGAAGACGGCGTCGGCCGGCGCCGACACGAGTGGCGCGAGTGCGCCGTCGCGGAAGATCCCGAGCGCGCGGACGTTCTCGCAGCTCGCCGGTCGGCCGGCCCGGCAGGGCCCACATATCCCGCACTTCGGGTCCGGATCGACCGTCACCCGCTGGCCCTTCCTCAGGCCGGTCACGGACGACCCCGTCGCCCGGACCCGCCCGATGAACTCGTGGCCCATCACGACCCCGGCATCGGCGGGATGGCCGGGCGGCACGTTGAGGATCTGGAGATCTGTGCCGCAGATCCCGCATGCCTCGACCTCGATGATGACGTCGTCGTCGCGCTCGACGACGGGCTCCGGGACCTCCTCGAGCTCGACGACCCCGGCGCCCTTGAAGACCGCCGCTCGCATCAGGCGCGCGGGCCCACGCGCCGTCGCCGGCCCGACAGCTGTCGCGCCCGGCCGAGCGCCACCCCCGCGATGCCGAAGATCACCAATGTCGCCACCAGCATCACCGTCGCGACGGCATTGACCTCGGGCGTCACGCCGAACTTCACTCGGGTATAGATGTAGGTCGGCAGCGTGGGCTGGTTGCCGACCGTGAACCATGTGATCACGAACTCGTCGATCGACAGCGTCACGCTGATGAGGGCGCCGGCGAGGATCGCCGGGGCGATGAGCGGCAGGACGATGTGGCGGAGTGTCTGCCTGGGTGACGCCCCGAGGTCGGCCGCTGCCCACTCGAGCTTTCGGTCGAAGCCCTGCAGCCGCGATGCCACGATCAGCAGCACGAACGGCAC
>DATBMM010000087.1:0-10205 GCA_036554825.1 Candidatus Limnocylindrales bacterium | reverse complement strand
CGACGCCCGCCGCGCGCAGACGGGGCAGGAACGTGTCCGCGAGGTGCGTGTACCCGTTGCCGCCGTAGCGTCGAAGTTGCGAGTCGTGGCAGACGTCCTGCGACAGCAGCACGCGCTCCACATGGCCGCGGGCGAGGAGCTCGCAGAGAAGCTCGACGATGCGCGCCTCGCCGTGGCGCTCCGCCGGAGTGAACGACATCCCGAGGAAATCGAATTCGATGCTGGCGCCACGCTCGATGATCGCGAGGTAGTGGTCCAGATGCGGGTAGGAATCGGCATGGCCGACGACCACGCGGCCCGGATCGGCACCGGCGTCCTCGAGGATGCGCAACTGCTCGAGACCGACCGGCGAGAGGACGCTGTGCGTCGTGATGGCGAGGCCCGTGCGTCGGGCAGCTCGAGCCGCCGCGCGATGCACCCGCTCCTCGAGGGCCGATAGCCATGGCTTGTCGGTCCCGATCTCGCCGATGATGCCCGGCCGGATCCCCGTGTCGCCGACGCCGTCGGTCGCTTCGCGGACGAGCTCGTCGGCCAGATCGTCGACCGACCGTCGGTCGATCAGCGCCTCGGTCGGGTAGTACGCGCCGCGATACCAGCCGCAGCCCATCACGATGTTGAGCGCCGACGCACGCGCGATGCCCGCCAGCCAGTCAGGGTCGCGACCGACGCCGGGCAGCGTCAGGTCGACCAGGCTCCCACCCCCTGCCGCCCGGAAGGCCGCCAGCTCCTCCAGGATCAGGGGCTCGTCCCGGGTCAGCTGCCAGTAATCCCAGCGATCGGGGACATGCCACAACGCGATCTGGGTGTGCTCGTGCGGCAGCGTGAACCCGAGCTCGGCCGGCGTGACCGGCCCCAGGACAGTCTGGACGTGCGGCATTGCCGCCCGATGCTACGCCGTGGCGGTGACGGGTCGCTCGGCGGTCCCGGCGGCCAGGAGCACGTCCAGCACCGCGGTCGCCCGGCGGAGCGCGTCCTCGGGCCGATATGCCTCGCCAGCCTCGATCCGCTGGAGCAGCAGGCCGTCGAGCAACGCCATGAAGCCACGGGCGAACCCATCGACGTCCAGCCACACGGGCAGCTCCCCGCGGGCGACGCCCTCCTGGAGCAGCAGCTGCGCCGCGCCCAGCAGTCGCTCGCGCCGGCGGGCGAGCATCTCGCGGACGCCGGTCTCCTCTCCCGCCTCGGCCCACGCGCGCACGAGACCGACCTGGCCAGGTGCATCACCGAACTCGTCGATGGTCTCGACGTAATAGGCGATGGCCGCCCGGAGGCGGTCGGCCGTCGTTGTGAGCGGCGCCAGCCGCGCCCCCAGCTCGTCGAGGCCCTGGCTCGAGATGAGGTCGCAACTCTGGAGGAAGAGCTCCTCCTTGCCCCGGAAATGGGTGTAGATCGCCCCGACCGACAGCCCTGACCGCGCGACGACATCGGCGATGGTCGCACGGTGGTAGCCCTTCTCCGCGAACACGGCCACAGCGGCACGGATGATCCGGTCGCGGACCTGCTGTTCCTGGGCTGCGGTGAGGCGCGGCACTGTCGAGCGGGCTCCAAAGCGAATGCTTGCTCGTATCACCGTACCCGCAGCACACGTTCGGCGCAAGCGCTCGCCATTGACAAAGGGAATGACCATTCTCTATGGTGGCGAGGTCCGAAGCCGACCGTCCGGGGAGTCACCGATGTTCACCGCCTGGGGAGCGTTCGTCTACCGCTTCCGCCGTCCCATCGCCGTCCTCGCGATCCTGTTCGCGGTCGCCTCGTCCACTCTCGCCGCCGGGGCCACAGGTGCCCTGAGCGCCGGCGGCTGGACGGATCCCGATTCCGAATCGGCCGCCGTCACCGGCCGCCTCGCGGACGATTTCGGGGCCGGCGGCGGGACGATCGTGGCCGTCTATCGCGGGACGGACGGGGACGACGCCCGGTCCGCCGAGTTCCAGACGTCCATCACCGAGTCCCTCGACCGGCTGCTCGCCGACCCGCGCGTCGACGAGGCGATCGGCTGGGCGGAGACCCGCGACGACCGCTTCATCAGCACCGATGGCACCTCGGCTTACGTGGTCGTCCGACTGACCATCACCGACGAGGAGGCGGTCGACCAGATGGAGGAGCTGCGCGCCCTCATCGACCAGCCGACCGACCTGACGCTGCAGCTCACGGGCGTGGCGCCCGCGACACAGGACCAGGCGGAGCAGTCCGAGAAGGAGCTGCTCCAGGCCGAGACGGTGTCGTTCCCGTTCGCCGCGCTGATCCTCGTCCTGGTCTTCGCGTCGCTCGTTGCGGCGGGCATGCCGCTGCTCGTCGCGGCCCTGGCGATCCCGACCACCCTCGGTGGCGTCTACCTGGCGGCCCAGGTCACCGAGCTGTCCATCTACGTCCAGAACGTGGCCACGATGCTGGGTCTGGCGCTCGCGATCGACTACTCGCTGTTCATGGTCAGCCGCTTCCGTGAGGAGCTGCGGCGAGGCCGCGACGTCGGCACCGCTGTCACGATCACGGTCGCGACGAGCGGCAAAGCGGTCACCTTCTCCGGCCTCGCCGTCGCGGTCGGCCTGTCCGGCCTGCTCCTCTTCCAGCCGACCGCGCTCCGCTCGTTCGGCATCGGTGGCGCCCTCACGGTCGCGGCGTCGGTGTTCTTCGCGCTGACGTTCCTCCCGGCGGTCCTGGGGATGCTCGGGCCGCGCGTCAACGCCCTGAGCGTCGCCGGTCTCCGTGACCGGGTCCGGCGGGCCCTCGGCCAGCCGGTCGGGGCGGCCGCGGAGGCTGCCCGGACATCGCGCTGGGAGCGGATGGCGCACTGGGTCATGGCCCGGCCGATCGCCGTCCTGATCCCGACCCTGGCGTTCCTGCTCCTCCTCGGCACGCCGTTCGTGCGTCTCAGCCAGGGCATCCCGGACGCGTCGGTGCTGCCGCCGGGCATCGAGAGCCGCGAGGCGTCTGTCGCCCTGTCGACCGAGTTCCAGGCCGGCGAGACGTCACCGATCGTGGTCCTCGCCACCGTGCCAGGCGTGCCCACCGACGAGAGCAACATCGAGGCGATCCTGACCCTGTCGGACGCGATCGCCGGCGTGGACCACATCGACCGGGTCGAGGGGCCGTTCTCCGGGCTCGTGGATCCGCAGACGGGCGCCGAGCTCGATGCCGCCGGCATCGCCGCGCTGTTCGCCGCCCCGCGTGACCAGCTGCCACCCGAGCTCGCGGCGGGACTCGAGCGACTCGAGGACGCCTACATCCGCGGCTCGACGGTCCGTCTGGACGCGATCAGCCCACTGCCGCCGTTGTCGCCGGAGGGCACGGCCGTCGTGCCCGACGTGCGCGACATCGAGGTCCAGGGGGTCGACACCCAGGTGGGCGGCCTCGCGGCCGAGGGCCACGACTTCATGGCCAGCCAATCGGAGACGATCCCGTATGCGATCGCGCTGACGCTCGGCGCGAGCGCGCTGATCCTGTTCATGCTGTTCGGGTCCGTGGTGATCCCGATCAAGGCGGTGATCATGACCCTGCTGTCGATCACCGCGTCGTTCGGCGCGCTCGTCTTCATCTTCCAGGACGGCAACTTCGCCGACGTCCTCGGCTTCACGACACCAGGCTTCACCATCGCCGGCAACCCCATCATCATGTTCAGCGTGTTGTTCGGGCTCTCGATGGACTACGAGGTCCTCTTGCTCTCCAGGATCCAGGAGGCGTATCGGCGGACGGGCGACAACACCGCGTCCGTCGCCGAGGGTCTGGCCAGGACGGCTGGCGTCATCACCGGCGCGGCGCTGATCATGGTCGTCGTCTTCTCCGCGTTCGCCCTCGCGGAGTCGATCACGATCAAGAGCATCGGGGTCGGGATGGCCATCGCTGTGCTGATCGACGCGACGATCGTCCGCGTGCTGCTCGTCCCGGCGACGATGCGCCTCATGGGCCGCTGGAACTGGTGGGCGCCCGGGCCGCTCGGTCGTCTGGCGGATCGTCTCGGTTTCAGCCACGTCGAGGACGAGCCGGCCACGACCGCGCCGGCTCCCGGGCAACGACCGGCCGGGTACGCCGGCACCTGACGTGGACGATCGACCCGATCCCGTGACACGCCTCGGCCCCGACAGCGGTGGCCGGACGACCGGGGACCCGACGCCCGGTCGCGTCTACACGTGGGAGTGGGGCACCGGCCGATGGGACCGCGACCAGCAGCGCCGACCCGGCCTGCCATGGATCGGCATCTTCCTGCTGGTCTTCGGTGGGCTGCTGTTGCTCCAGCAGGTCTACCCACAGTCGCAGGCACTCGGGTCGGTGCTGGTGCTGGCCGTCGGGATCGCCTTCCTGATCCGCTGGGCGATCTCACGCGGGACCGGATCGCTCTATGCCGGGGCGCTCATCACCGCGGTCGCCATCCCCGGCGCCCTCACCAATGCCGGCCTCAGTCGTGACGGGCTTGGCACGTTCTGCCTGGGCATCGCGTTCCTGTTCATCGCGCTCGTCCGGGTGTCGGGCGGCGGTGGGATCGGCTGGCAGGCGTGGATCGGCGGCCTGCTCACCCTCATCGGTGCGGTCAACCTCGTCCAGCCGCAGATCGGCGGGCTGATCGTCCCGGTCGTGCTGGTCGTCGCCGGGGCGCTCCTGATCTTCGGCGGCCTGGCCGGTCCGGGCCGGCGACCGTGGGGGCGCGGCTAGCTCGCCGCAGGAGCTGCCGCCGTGGCCACGTCGACCGCCTCCGCGAGGACCGCGGCGACCCGCTGCATCTCGTCGTCGGTGATGACGAACGGCGGCCCGAGGAGGATCGAGTCGCCGTTGACGCCGTCGGCATTGCCGGAGCCCATGTAGACCAGCACCCCGCGCTCACGTGCGGCACCGAGCACCGACTCGGCGATCCGGGCCGTGCGCGGGAACGGGCGCCTGGTGGACCGGTCCGCGACGAACTCGATGCCGATCATCAGCCCGCGACCGCGGATCTCCCCGACCGACGGGTGCTCCTCGAGCGCGCCCTTGAGCAGGGTGGTGAGGCGGACGCCCTTGTCGGCGCTGGCCTCGACGAGCCGCTCGTCGTGGAGGATGCGGAGGACCTCCCCGGCGACGCTGGCACCCAGTGTCGAGTGGGAGTGGGTGAACCCGTGGACGAAGCCCTTGCCGGGGGCCGTGACGGTCTCGTAGACCGGGCCGCTCGCGGCCGCGAAGCCGAACGGCCAGTAGCCGCTGGTGGCGCCCTTGGCGGCGACGAGGATGTCCGGGCGGACGCCCCAGTGCTCGACCGCGAACCAGCGGCCGGTGCGACCGAAGCCGGTCATCACCTCGTCGGCGATGAGCAGGACCCCGTGCCGGGCGCAGACCTCGGCGATCGCCGGCCAGTAGTCGTCCGGCGGGACGACGGCGCCGAGCGTCGCGCCGACGATCGGCTCGGCAAGGAACGCTGCCACACGACCGGGACCAGCAGCGCGGATCGCGGCGTCGAGCTCCGCGGCCAGTGCCGCGCCGTCGCCCAGGGCGTGCGCCTCGGGATCGCTCGCGCGGTACGGGTACGCCGCCGAGACGTGTCGGAAGCGCCCGAGCCAGGGCTCGTATGGCTGGCGGAGGGCCGGCCGGCCGCCGGCGTCGAGCGCACCGAGGGTGTTGCCGTGATAGCTGCCGTAGCGCGAGATGAGCACGTCGCGGTCGGGCTCGCCACGTGACAGGTGGTAGATCCGCGCCAGCTTGAGCGCAGTCTCGATGGCCTCGGATCCGCCCGACACCGGGTAGATCGCCGGGTCGTCGACGGGCAACACCTCGGCCACCGCCGACGCGTACGTCTCGAGCGGTTCCGTGGTGAACGCCGAGCCGTGCGCATAGGCCAGCCGCCGGACCTGGGCGGCCATCACATCGGCGATCGACGCGCGTCCGTGCCCGACGTTGACGACGATCGCGCCGCCGGCGGCGTCGATGTACTCGCGACCCTCCGAATCCCGGATGGTCGAGCCGGATGACTCGACCGCGACCGGCGGATCCGCCAGCAGCGAGCGGCGGAAGACGCGGCCTCTGGATCGGGGTCGATCGGTCACGCCGTCGATCGTAGCGGGTCTGCGCTTAGCGCTCTGGGGAACCGGACGTCCACCCGCGGTGTACGGGGTACGGTTGTCGTGGAGGGCCGTCCACATCGAAGACGCCGAACTGATCGCGCGCGCCCGATCCGGCGACGTCGCGGCGTACGAGGCCATCGTGCGGCGCTACCAGGACGTGGCCGTTCGGACCGCGCACCTGATCTGCCCGGAGACCGATGCTGACGATGCGGTGCAGGAAGCCTTCATCAAAGCGTTCGATGCCCTCCCCCGCTTTCGCGAGGGATCGCCGATGCGCCCGTGGCTCCTGCGCATCGTCGCGAACGAGGCGCGCAACCGCCGTCGGTCCGCGGGTCGCCGCCACGGCCTCGCCCTCCGCGCGGCGGACGCGATCGGCCCGCCGCGCACCGCGCCCGGCCCGGAGCAGCTCGTGATGGCCGCCGAGCAGCGGAGCGAGCTCCTCGCCGCGCTCGCCACGCTGCGCGATGACGACCGGGAAGTGCTGGGCGCGCGCTTCTTCCTCGACCTCAGCGAGGCCGAGACCGCGGAGACCCTGGGCATCCCCCGCGGGACCGTGAAGTCGCGGACGTCGCGAGCGCTCGGCCGCCTGCGCGAGGCCCTCGGTGGCGGCGAGGGGGCAGATCGATGACCGACCGATCGCTCGCGCGAGACGATCTCGGCCTCGAGGCCGCCCTGCGCTCGCTGTCCCACGAGATCGACTGGCCGACGGCCGCGCCCACTGCGGTGTCGGGCGCGACGGCCGGACCCGACATCGCGACGCGCGTCCGCGTCCGCCTGTCGTCGGGCGATCGGCGTGGAGCACGGCGACCGTGGTGGGTCATCGGCGGACGCCCGGTCCGACGGTCCTTCGTGCTGGCCGTCGCTGCGCTGCTCGCCCTCGCGATCGTCGCCGGTGCCGTGGGTCTCGGACTGCCGGGGCTGCGGATCACGTTCGGCGAGCCGCCCGCATCGTTGCTGCCCTCCGCCGCCGCGACCGGAAGCCCGACCCAGGGCGACTCGCCGCCGCCGACCCCGACGGTCCCGCCGGTCCCCGGCATGCGCCTGAACCTGGGTCGCCAGGTGTCGCTCGCCGAGGTCGAGTCGATGACCGGCGTGCCCGTCCGCCTCCCGACGGACGAACGTCTCGGACCGCCGGACTCGGTCTGGATCGACCCGGGCAAGTTCGACCAGATCGCCTACGTCTGGGAGTCCAGCGAGACGCTGCCCGAGACGTCCGAGCGGGGTGTCGGCCTGATCCTGATGCGGTTCGCCGGCCGGAGCGACGAGGAGTTCTACCAGAAGGTGCTCGGCACCGGGAATCGGCTCCAGACGGTGTTCGTGGATGGCCACGAAGGCTTCTGGATCTCCGGGGAGATGCACTTCTTCTTCTACGTGCGCAACGACACACAGGACTACGTGGACGACGGGCGCCGATGGGTCGGCGACGCGCTGGTCTGGCACGACGGCGAGGCGACGTACCGGATCGAGAGCGCGCTCGGCCGGGATGCGACGATCGAGGTCGCCGAGTCGATCGAGTGATCGGCCGATCTCGACGACCGTGCGCGGCCATCGCGACATGTCACCACCGCCGACGATCGAGGGCGGCGGGCCTCGGAACCGCGGGCGAGTCGGCGGTGTACGTCCTATGTCAACTGACCAAGCCGGAGATCGATCGGATGGCCCAGCTGCGTACCGTCGGGGCGTTCCTCATCGGCGTCTTCCTGGTGGCGTGTTCATCCCCTGTCGCTCCGTCGTCGTCCTCGGCGCCCGGATCGACCACGCCGGCCTCCGCGGAGCAGACTGCTGCCCCCGCCACCGAAGCGTCGCCCACCGCGGCGGCCGGTGACGCCTGGCTGATCGTCAGCCGCAGGAACGATCCGGATCTGCGGGTCCTCCTCGACAGCACTCTCGAGGACGACTTCGAGCTCCCCGTCGGTGCACCGGATGCGACCTGGGGGCACATCCTCACGGCCACCCCGGGTGACCGGACGACGCGGCTGCAGAACCTGGTCGTCCAGCCCGGGTTCGGCGGCTCGACGCAGGACATCGATGGGCGCTGGATCCTTCCGACGGTCGGGCTCGACCCGATCCCGGTCGGCGTCTCGGCCGACCGGCGGACGATCGTGCTGGTCGAGGCCGACGCGGAGCACGGACCGGTCGGAGCCGAGCGCACCATCAGCAGGTTCGCCGTCGTGGACGGGCGTCTCGGTCTCGATCATGAACCGCGCGTCATCGAGCTCGCCGGGGCGTTCGACTTCGACGCTCTCTCGCCCGACGGCGCGATCCTCTACGTCGCCGAGCAGGTCCCCGGTCCGGTCGAGGCTCGCTACCAGGTCCGTGCGGTGGACACGGCGACCGGCGTGATGCGACCCGAGATCATCGTGGACAAGCGAAACGTCGATGAGGAGATGGCCGGTCGGCCGATCGATCAGGAGCGGCGCGCCGACGGGATGGTCATGACCCTCTATCGCGGCGCCGAGTACCCCTTCGTGCACGCCCTCTCCAGTGTGGAGGCCTGGGCCGTATGCATCGACCTGCCCACGCGCGGGTTCGACGACGTCGATGCTGGTGACGACTGGGGGATCGTCAGCCTCGGCAACGGCAACGGCGACCTCGCCGTCAACGCCAGCCTGGGCATCGTCGTCGAGATCCATCCCAGCGAGTTGACGGTCCGCCGGACGATCGACTTCGAGCCGTCGGCTGCCGCGCCGTTCCGCCTCGCCAAGTTCGGACACGCGGACGTGGGACCCGCCGGGCGGCGGGTCATCGCCGCCCCCGATGGCATGTCGATCTACGCTGCGGGTGCCGGCGGCGTCGTCCGGATCGGCGCTGCCGATCTGGACGTCCAGCAACGCTTCCTGCCGCTCACCTCGGTCGAGGGCGTGGCCTTGACGCCCGATGGCGCGACGCTCCTCGCGCTGACGACCACCGGCGGCCGGATCGCCCGTCTCGATGCCGCGACCGGGGACCTGGAGGGCTGGGTCGGCGAGGGTGGGTTCGACCGTCTCCTCGGCGCCGTGCCCTGGTAAGCCGCTCTCAGCGGGCTTTCACGATCCCTGCTAGCTACTTCGTGTAGACGCCGCCCGGGTCGAGCTCCTCGCGGATGAGGCGGAGTTCGTCGGGGGTCGGTGGCGGCGTCGACCCGACGTCGGTCGCGACCTTCACGTCCCAGCCGATGGTCGAGCGGACGGCGGCGAGCGTGGCGCCCGGGTGGAGCGAGCTGAGGCGCATCTCTCCGGTCTCGTCGAAGTCGTAGATCCCGAGGTCCGTCACGACGACCGACGGGCCACGCCCCAACCAGCCCCCTTCGCGCCGGATGCGCTCGGCCTGCTCGGCGCCGCCCAGGTTGCCGGGCGACGTCCGGAAGTCGATGGTCTCGACGAACGAGCGCGCCGACTGGCGCATGATCACGAACACCTGCCGCGCGTTGATGGCGATCTCGCAAGCGCCGCCGCTGCCGGGGAGGCGGGTCTTCGGATGGTCGTACGAGCCGATGACCGTGGTGTTGATGTTCCCGAAGCGGTCGATCTGGGCGGCGCCGAGGAAGCCGACGTCGATGAGACCGCCCTGGAGGTAGTAGCCGAACAGCTCGAGCATGCTGACCACCGCGGTCGAGCCGGTGACGATGGTCGGGTCGCCGATGCTCAGCGGCAGCCGCTGCGGCCGCGCCCCGAAGACGCCGGCCTCGTAGACCAGCTCGAGTTCGGGCGCGACGGTCCGCTGCGCCAGGTTGACCGCGATGTTCGGGAGGCCGACCCCGACGAAGCACACGCGCTGGCCCTCCAGCGCGCGGGCAGCGGCGACGATCATCATCTCGGAGGCGCTGAACGCGGGTTGGGTCATCGCGATGCCCTGAGCCCGATTCCCGCCGTGCGGGAGCAGACGACGCCGAAGCCCGTCCTGGTGGCGCGACCTCCCGCGGCACGGGAGGATCGCTCCCGGATTCCCGTGGGGCGGCAACATCGGGTGTCGATGACGCTCTCGATGTCGCCTGCTCCCGTGTGGCGGGAAC
Source organism: Candidatus Limnocylindrales bacterium (assembly GCA_036554825.1). Classification (GTDB taxonomy): domain Bacteria; phylum Chloroflexota; class Limnocylindria; order Limnocylindrales; family CSP1-4; genus SPCO01. Next base: position 194 of record DATBMM010000087.1, on the reverse strand, counting down.
GTCCCGTCGACCCGGTCATCGGTACGACCCGTAGTCCACCGAGCCGGATGGCGCCGTGGCGCTCGGGCGCAGGGCGGCGAGCCGCTCCTCGCCGAGCTTCTCGACATAGGCCGCCCGGTCGTCCAGGTCGAACACCCACTCGCGCAGCCAGGCCTGGACCGCCTCCTCGTCGCGGGTGATCGGATCCCAGTCCA
>DATBMM010000049.1:0-1535 GCA_036554825.1 Candidatus Limnocylindrales bacterium | reverse complement strand
GCCGACGCGACTCGCGACATCACCGGGATGGAGATCGGCGGCGTCACGGTCTTCGGCCTGCCGGACGGACTGCCGGTCTGGGTCGATGCCCGGGTGATGCGGCGGGAGCGCATCGTGCTCGGCGGCGGCTCGCGGTCGTGGAAGGTGCTGGCCGCCCCATCGATCCTGCACGCGCTGCCCGGCGTCGAGGTGGTCGACGGCCTGGCGAATGATCCACCGCCGACGCCGCCCCCGACCGAGTCCCCGGCGACCTGAAGCTCCCTCCCGTATCGTTCCGGCTCGTGACCGAGCCCCACCCGAACTCCGACCCGACTCCGCCGCGCCCTCCCCGCCCGACCGGCCCGGTCCAGTACAAGGGTGAGGACCTGGACGCCGCACGGGGTCCCGGTCTCGGCTGTTTCCGGTTCCAGCTGCTCGCTCTGGCCATCCTCATCGTCCTGACGCCACTCAGCGCCATGTGGGGCTGGCCCGAATGGGTGAGTGCCGTCTTGCTGTTCGCGGTGATCGGGCTGCTGCTGATCGCCGGACAGACGATCGTGTTCCTCCTCCGCCTCGTCGCGGCCGATCGGCGCCAGCGGCGTCGCCCCTTGGCCAGTACGACCAAGACGGTCGGTGAGCTCGAGGACGAGGAAGGGTCGCCACCCTGACCGCGGAGTCGACTGAGCGCGGGCCATCGCCGGTGCCGCGGGCCGTCATGCCCCCATGACACAATGGGCCGCATGCCCGTCCTCGCGACCTATTTCTCCGTCCGTCGTGGCCGCGACCCGTTCTTCAAGTTCTTCATGCGCACGATCTTTCCCCGCCAGGTGAAGGAGTACGAGGAGCGGTTCGGCATCCGCTTCATCGGCTGGTACAACGTCGCGCATGGCTGGGACTTCGACAACGTCATCCTGCTCGACCTGCCCGATTACGCGACGCTCGACAAGCTCGAGGCCGACGAGGCGACGCGCGCGCTCGGCCACCGCGCGGGCGAGTGGATCTTCGAGCGCCATCACTCGATGTTCCTGCGTGAGCGGATGGGCACCGACCTCGAATACCATCGCTGACCCATGAGCATCCGCCGCGAGAACCTGCCACCCAGCGACGAACCGAACAGGAGGCGAACCATGGATACGGGCCGCAACGACCTGCTCGGTGAGATCGCCGCAGACGCGGCGCTCGAGCGCTCCGATTTCCTCGTCCAGTCGACCGACCAGCTGCGGCGGTTCCTCGACCGGCACAAGGAACGCATCGCAGCGTACGGCGGGCTGACGCTCATCGACGAGGAGCCCGATTACCTGTCGATCGCCCCGGACAGCACGTTCCGGAGCCGGACCCGGTTCCTCGACGACCTGACCGGCGACTGGGTCAGCGAGACCGAGGTCATCGAGACGGCGGCCGAGCTGATCGAGCTGTACAACCCGGCCGACATCTACGCGGCGTTCAGCGAGGCCGCGAAGGAGGCTGCCGGCCTGGACGGGTCACCGACCGCCAGCGATGACCTGCTGGAGGCAGCCGGGATCGCGCCCGAGGAGACCGTCGGCCTGGGTGAGGAC
>DATBMM010000345.1:0-20292 GCA_036554825.1 Candidatus Limnocylindrales bacterium | reverse complement strand
CCTCCGCGTGACGGCGATGAGCGAGGTCGACCGGGTCATCATGGGCATCCGCCACGTCGCGCTCCCGATGGAGGGCGTCCAGTTCCACCCGGAGAGCGTGCTCACGCCGGAGGGCCCGCACCTGCTTGCCAACTTCCTCCGGCAGGCCGGTGAAGGGGAGGCCTCCCGTCTCGACGCGGCGACCGGTTCGTTCGCCACGGCTGGCCTCGCACCAGTGGTCGAGCCGGTCGTGCCGGCTGCCGAGGAGTCCTCCGCATGAGCGACGCGGTCCGCGCCGCCCTGGCGGCCATCGTCGAGGGCGGCACGCTGACCCGTGACGAGGCACGGCTCGCGATGGGTGCCGTCATGGACGGTGAGGCGACGCCGGCCCAGCTCGCGGCGATGCTCATGGGGCTACGGATGCGCGGCGAGACCGTCGAGGAGCTCGCCGGGTTCGCCTCGGCGATGCGCGAGCGGGTCGTCCGCGTCGATGCGCCCGAGGGGGCGATCGACGTCGTCGGGACCGGCGGCGACGGCAGCGGGACGTTCAACATCTCGACGGCAGCGGCACTGGTCGTCGCGGCGGCAGGCATCCCGGTGGCAAAGCACGGCAACCGCGCGGTGACCTCGAAGTCGGGCTCCGCCGATGTGCTCGAGGCGCTCGGCGTCCGCATCGATCACGACGCGACGTCTGCGGCGGCCTCCCTCGCCGAGAACCGGTTCGCGTTCCTCTTCGCGCCGAGCTTCCATCCGGCGATGAAGCACGCCGGCCCGACGCGGCGTGAGATCGGTGTCCGGACGGCGTTCAACCTCCTCGGCCCGCTGACGAACCCCGCCGGCACGAGGCGCCAGCTGCTCGGGGTGGGCGATCCGGCTGCGGCCGCGCGGATCGCCGAGGTCGCCCATGAGCTCGGCACCGAGCGGACGTTCGTGATCCACGGCGCGGGGATCGACGAGCTGCCGCTCGACGACAGCGGCGTGCTCTACCACGTCGGTCCCGACAGCATCGAGCGCCACGACATCCCGGCGTCGGAGCTCGGGCTGCAGGTGACCGCGACCGGCCGCCTCGCCGGCGGCACCCCGGAGGAGAACGCGCGGACGATCGAATCGGTGTTCAACGGCGAGTCCGGCGCGAAACGCGACGTCGTCCTCCTCAACGCCGGTGCCGCGTTCCTGGTCGCAGGCGAGGTCGACCAGCTGGAGGCGGGCATCGAGAAGGCCGCCCTCACCATCGACTCCGGCCTGGCGACCGACCTGCTCGGACGGCTGCGCGCCGAGCGCGCGGCGCATGTGCCCGAGGCGGCCGCGACATGACCGTCGCGTCCCAGCCGAGCGTCGTCGACGAGATCGCGGCGCGACGGCGCGCCGACCTCGAGGCCGAGCTCTCCCAGGAGATCGATCCGAGGAGCGGGCCACGGCCGCGGCCGATCGCCGAGCGGCTGGCGGCTCCCGGCCTGCACCTGATCGCGGAGCTCAAGCGCGCGTCACCGTCGGCCGGACGGATCGCCACCGATGGGGAGGATCTGGTTGCCCGGGCGCGGGCGTACGAGGCCGGCGGGGCCGCCGCCATCTCGGTGCTGTGCGAGCCGCACTGGTTCGGCGGGTCGGTCGAGGACGTCACACGCGTGCGCGACGCCGTGTCCATCCCGGTCCTCGCCAAGGAGTTCGTGGTGGATGCGCGCCAGCTGCCGCGTCTGCGGGCGGCCGGCGCGGACGTCGTGCTGTTGCTCGCGGTGCTCCATCCGGCCGATCGCCTCGCGGCGTTGGTTCGTCAGGCGCTGGAGGTGGGGCTCGAACCGCTTGTCGAGGCCCACGACGAGGCAGAGCTTGAGGCGGCGCTCACGACCGAGGCGCGGCTGATCGGCATCAACAACCGCGACCTTCGGACGCTGGAGGTCGACACGGAGCGAGCCGACCGCCTCCGCTCGCTCGTCCCGGACGACCGCATCGTCATCGCCGAGTCGGGTGTCCGCGACCCGGCCACGGTCGCGCGCTGGCGCGCGCTCGGCTTCGACGCCGCGCTCGTGGGCGAGGCGCTGATGCGCTCCGGGGACCCGCGAGCGGCGGCGGCCGCGTTCGTCGCCGCCGGACGCCAGCCCGATGATCCGGCCAACGTCGCCCGCCGGCCGTTCGTCAAGATCTGCGGCGTCACCGATCCGACGGGGGTGCACGCGGCCGTGCGGTCCGGTGCGGACGCGATCGGGTTGAACGTCGTGGCCGGTACGCCACGGGCACTCCGTGTCGACGAAGCCGCCGAGCTGGCGGGCGTCGCGCGCTCGGTCGGGCGCGTTCGGGTGGTGCTCGTGACCGCCGATGCCTCCGACGCGCTCCTTGCCGATACCGTCGCCGCGGTCGACCCCGACGCCATCCAGTTCTCCGGCACGGAGCCACCGGAGCGGATCCTCGCCGCGGCGCGCCCGGCGTGGCGAACGCTCCATCTCGCGGCCGGCGACGATGGTGCGACGACCGCCTCGACCGGCCGCGAGCTCCTGGCGGGTGGCGTCGAGCGGCTGCTGGTCGACACGGCGGGTGGACGGCACGCCGGCGGGACGGGCGTGCGGGCCGATGTCGCGGCAGCGGCCGTCGTCGCGCGCGAGGTCCCGGTCGTGCTGGCCGGTGGTCTGAACGCCGCCAATGTCGCCGGTGCCCTGCGCGAGATCGCGGCGGTCGGGGTCGACGTCAGCTCCGGGGTCGAGGCCCCGCGGGCCGAGGGTGAGCGTCCCCGCAAGGACCCGTTCCGGGTGGCGCTCTTCGTCAAGCGGGCGAAGGCCGCCCGCGACGACTACCCCAACGTCGCATCCGGTCCGACACCGGTCCACCCCGCGCTGCTCGACGCCGATGGCGCCGGCCGATGGGGGATGGAACGCGATCTCGGCGGGCGCTACGTGCCCGAGACGCTGATGGCGGCGCTGGTCCAGCTCGAGACGGCATACGACGCCCTCCGCCACGACCCGGTGTTCTGGGCGGACCTCCGCGAGCTGCTCGCCCGCTACGCCGGTCGGCCGACGGCGTTGTACCGCGCCGATCGCCTTGCCGAGGCCGTCCGGCAGGAGGCGGAGCGGCTCGCCGGACACCGCGGGGCGCCGATCCCGAACGTCCGCCTGTACCTCAAGCGCGAGGACCTGGCCCACACCGGCGCGCATAAGGTCAACAACGCCCTGGGCCAGGCGCTGCTCACCCGCCGGCTCGGCAAGACGCGGGTCATCGCCGAGACCGGTGCCGGGCAGCACGGCGTCGCGACAGCCACTGCCTGTGCGCTGCTCGACCTGCCCTGTGTCGTGTACATGGGCGCCGAGGACATCGAGCGCCAGGGTCCGAACGTGCTGCGCATGCGCGCGCTCGGCGCCGAGGTCCGCAGCGTGACCTCGGGGACGGCGACCCTCAAGGACGCCGTCAACGAGGCGATGCGCGACTGGGTCACGAACGTCGAGACGACGCACTACGTCCTCGGCTCGGCGATGGGACCGCATCCCTACCCGACCATCGTCCGCGACCTGCAGCGGCGGATCGGCGACGAGGCGGCTGCCCAGCTCGGCGAGGTCGAGGGCCGTCTACCCGATCTCGCGATCGCCTGTGTGGGTGGCGGATCCAACGCGATCGGGCTGCTGGCACGGTTCATCGGCGAGCCGTCGGTGCGCCTCGCGGTGGCCGAGGCGGCAGGCGATGGCATCGAGACCGGGAAGCACGCCGCCGCGATCCTCGGCGGCTCCCCGGGGATCCTCCACGGGTCGCGCTCGCTGATGCTGCAGGACGCCGACGGCCAGGTCGTCGAGGCGCACAGCGCGTCGGCCGGCCTGGACTACCCGGGGATCGGCCCGCAGCTCGCCGCCCTCGCCGAGGCGGGCCGGCTCGAGGTTGCGGCCGCCACGGACCGCGAGGCGGTAAGCGCGATGAAGTCGACCACCCGGGCCGAGGGGATCCTGCCCGCGCTCGAGACGGCCCACGCGATCGCCGCCCTCCCCAAGGTGCTCGCCGGCGTCGAGGGCCTGCCCGGCGGCTTCGAGTCGACCCGGGAGCTGCTCGTGCTCCTCGGGTTCTCGGGACGGGGCGACAAGGACCTCGCGGCCCTCGAGCGGTTCGACGACGTGCAGCCCTGGGCGAGCGCCCGATGACGGGTACCGACGTGCGCGCGCTCTGCCTCGCGCTGCCCGAGGCCACCGAGAAGGCGACGTGGGGTGATGAGACCACCCCGGGCCACCCGACCTTCCGGGTCCGCGACAAGATCTTCGTGATCATGGCCGACGACGAGACCGGTGGCAGCATCAAGACGAGCCACGGCGAGCAGGGCGAGCTCGTGAGCGCGTTCCCGGACGCGGCCCGGGTCGCGGCCTACGTCGGACGGTACGGCTGGACAGATGTCGAGTTCGCCGGCATCCCGGACGAGGTCCTGCGCGAGATCATCGAGGGCGCTTGGGCGCGGACGGCACCCAAGAAGCTCGCCGATGCCTGGCGCGCGACGCGATGACGGTCGCCACGGCCGCCGGGACGCCGCCCACCCCGACCGGCGCCGGCACCGCTGACACGGCCGGCGCACGGCGGCTCGGGGAGGTCTTCCGCCGCACCCGCGCCGAGGGTCGCGCGGCATTCATCCCGTACGTCGTCGCGGGCTACCCGGACGCCGACAGCGGGCTGTCGATCGCCCTGGCCATCGCCGATGCGGGCGCCGACATCCTCGAGATCGGCCTGCCGTACAGCGACCCGCTGGCCGACGGCGCGACGCTCCGGCGCGCCTCCCAGGTGGCGCTCCGAGCCGGGGCATCGCTCGACGGCTCGCTTCGGCTGATCGAGCGGATCGGGGCGGCGCGGCCGGACGTGCCGCTCGTGCCGATGGGCTACGCCAACCAGGTCATCGGCGGCGGGGATGGGGAGGCCGTCCTCCGCCGCCTGGCCGGCGCCGGTGCCGCGGGGGTGATCGTCGCGGACCTGACCCCGGACGAGGGGGCGTCGTTCGAGGCGGTCGCGCGCTCGGTCGGGATGGCGGTGGTCTATCTCGTCGCCCCGACGACCGCTCCGGATCGACGGACGTTCGTCGCGTCGAGGAGCGGCGGGTTCCTGTACTGCGTGTCGCTCATCGGCCTCACCGGCGCCCGGTCGGCGTTGTCCCCCGAGGTCCGGGAGCTCGTCGCCGACGTGCGGTCGCGGTCGCCGGTCCCCGTCGCGGTCGGGTTCGGGATCAGCACTCCGGAGCACGTGGCGGCGGTCGCCGCAGCCGACGCCGACGGCGTCGTGGTCGCCTCGGCGCTCGTGGACTCCCTCGGTCCGGACGGACGCGACGTGGATGCGCTGACGGACCTCGCGAAACGGCTGCGCGCCGCGACGTGACGGTCACGATCCTGGGGGTCCCGACGAACTCGTCGGGGATTCCGGGTGGCGTGGCGAACGCGCCCGCGGCCCTGCGGCGGGCCGGGCTGCTGTCGCGCGACATCGAGGTCGGATCACCGGCCGGAGTCCGGGGCGCGGATGGCGTCATCGATTCTGCGGCACTCGCGACCACCCTCGCTCGGACTCGCGCGGCCGTCGCGGAGGCGCGGCGGTCAGGTCATCGCGTGATCCTGCTCGGTGGCGATTGTCCGGTGCTCATCGGCGGCTTGGCTGGCTGCTCCGACGCCGACGGAGGGGTGCCCGGGCTGCTGTTCGTCGACGGCCATGAGGACGCCTGGCCGCCGCACGCGTCCACCACCGGCGAGGCCGCCGACATGGAGCTTGGCTGGCTGCTCGGCCGTGGCCTGGACGGTCTGGGCGGAGGACTCCGTGCCGAGATCCCGCAGGTCCCGCCGGAGCGTGTGGCCATCCTCGGCCCGCGGGACCGGGACGAGATCGCCGCGGCGGGGATCGATCCACTGGACGACCTGGTGCCCGTGATCGACGACGTGGCCGTCGTGCGCGACCCGGCTTCAGCGGCTGGGGCCGGGCTGGACCGGATCACGCTGACTGGCGGACCGTGGTGGCTGCACATCGACCTCGACGTGCTGTCGACGGAGGCGCTGCCCGCCGTGGACTATCGACAGCCGGGCGGGCTGGGCTGGTCCGACCTCCGCACCCTCACGGACGCGGCGCTGGACCGACCCGGATGCGTCGGCGCGACCGTCACGATCTACAACCCGGATCTCGATCCCGGGCAGCGGTTCGCGGGCCCGATCGCGTCGTTCGTGCGTGATCTCGCGGCACGGCTCGACAGGCCGCCCGTCGCGGGATCCTGACGACGGGCCCAGCGGACCGATCGAGGTCGACCCACGCTCGTCTCGTGAAATCCGAACCGATCCGGATCATGGACCCACCTGTCGGTATGGAGGTCGCACTGGACGCCTCGTCCCGACTCCAGCCGCTCGTCGATGCCGCCGTCGCGGGTGACCGCGACGCGTTCCGCACGCTCGTCGAACCGTCGCTGCCGCGGGCGCTGGGCGTGGCGGCCATCCTGACCAGGTCGGAATCGGACGCCGCAGACGCGGTCCAGGACGCTCTGCTGTCCGCCTGGCTCGGGCTCCGGAGTCTCCGCGATGCCGACGCCTTCCCGGCCTGGTTCCGTCGGCACGTGGTCCGCGCCGCGATGCGAGTCGCGAAACGCCGCGGTCGCGTCGTCGCGCTCGACCTCGATCAGCCGGACGATCCCGCCGCGCTCGATCGAGCCATGGCAAGGCGCACGCTCGGACGCGCCTTCGATCGCCTCGGACCGGATGACCGGCTGCTGCTGGCGCTCCACCACTACCTCGGGTTGCGGGTTGCCGAGACGGCCGGCCTGCTCGGGATCCCGCAGGGCACCGTGAAATCGCGGGTCCATGCAGCGATGGACCGCCTGCGCGCGGCGTATGACGCCGAGGAGCGACGATGAACGACGACATCGAGCCCCGCGTCCGGGAGCTGCTCGCCGAACGAGCCCGGGTGGCGCCCGAGACCGTCGAGCGCGTCGCCAGGAGCATCGAGCGCCTGCCCGACCGCCGCGTCCGCGCCCGTACGACGATCCCCTTGGCCGCCGTGGCGGCCGTGCTGATCGTCGCGGTGGTCGGGATCGCCGTCGCGACGCTGGTGCGTCGTCCCGCCGACGTCGTGGCGCCTGCGTCGCCCTTGGCGTCCGCCACGGACTCGCCGACGATGACGGCGAGCCCGACGGTCGCCGCGGCCAGCCCGACGATCCAGCCGCGCCCGGTGTGGGCGATGAGCGTGGCCGATCACCTGGATTGCGATGGGCCACCGTCGACCATGGGCATGGACGTGCCGGCTCGTCCCGGCCCGTTCGACCCGGGGCAGACGCCCGACGATGCCCTGCAGAACATCCTCTCGACCTACCGCTCGCTGCCGCGCACCGGCTACACCGCCGCGCTCGTCACGGGCGATTGGGCGCTCCATCGATACCTCCTCGACGGTGAGGCGAAGGTGCACATCGTGAGCACCAACCGTTTCCCGGACGTCCCAGAGGAGACCCGGTGGGAGGTCGTCGGGCTCCGAGCCTGTGACCCCTCGGAGTTCGCGCTCGACGACCTGGAACCTGGCGCTCTCACGGATTGGCGCGACGCCGGAGGCAGGCGCCTACGCACCGACGTGATCAACTCGCTTGCCGGGCCGGCCCATTGCGGTTGGCAACGGACGGTCTTCCTCTCGCTGGGCCCGGATCGGGCCCAGTACATCCGCGACCCACGCCACGAGCTGGAGGACGAGACGGTCATGAGCTTCGACCCGGATGTGGCTCTTCCCGACGACGCGACCGACACCGGGTTCCATACCGACCGGTGGCACATGTTCACGATCCCGTCCGGGCGAGCCGTGTACATGCGGACCGCGGACGGGGCATACGAGCGCTGGCCGCGGGCGCGCCAGCGGATCGGGTGCGCCTAGGTGACGCGCCCTCGTCGCGAGCTCCTGACTCTTGGCCTGGCGTGCGTGACCGCCTGCGCCGGCCCGGTCCGGTCGCCGTCAGGCGAGGCGACGGCCATGCCGACCACGTCTCCGCCGATCTCCTCGTCGACTCCCCTCGCGAGCGCGGCCGACATCACACTGGAGCCCCTCATCACCGACCTCGTCGCCCCGATCGGCCTGGTCGTCGCTCCGGGCGACACCGACCGGGCCTTCGTCATCGAGCAGACCGGCGAGATCCACATCCTGCGCGGCGATGGCCTGGAGCCCGAACCATTCCTCGACCTTTCCGATCGCCTGGTCCGCCTCGACAGCGAGTACGACGAGCGTGGCCTGCTCGGCCTCGCGTTCCACCCCGACTACGCGGAGAACGGGCGCTTCTATGTCTACTACTCGACAGCACCGCCCGCGGACGCACCGCAGCCGACCGACCACACGAACCGCCTGAGCGAGTTCCGCGTGAGCGCCACCGACCCCGATCGGGCAGACCCCGACTCCGAGCGCGTCGTCCTCGCCTTCGAGCAACCCCAGCCCAACCACAGCGGCGGTGCGCTGGGGTTCGGACCGGACGGGATGCTCTACCTGGGCACGGGTGACGGTGGTGGACGCGGCGATGCCGACCCGGGTCACTCCGAGATGGGCAACGCCCAGGATCCGACCAGGCTCAACGGCAAGATCCTGCGCATCGATATCGACGGCGACGGCGCCGCCTATGCGATCCCGGCGGACAACCCGTTCGTCGGCGGCGGCCGGCCGGAGATCTTCGCCGACGGCTTCCGCAACCCGTGGCGCCTGTCGTGGGAGCCGTCCGGGGAGCGGCGGCTCCTCGTGTCCGATGTCGGCTACGGCCGGTACGAGGAGATCGATGCGGTCGTGAACGGCGGGAACTACGGCTGGCGCATCCGCGAGGGCGCTCATTGCCTCGACATCGATCGACCCCTCGAGGACGTGACGGGCTGTCCGACAGCGGCCGCCGACGGCCGCCCGCTCGTCGACCCGGTCGTCGAGTACGCGCATGCCGAGGTCGGCCTCGCCGTCGTCGGCGGCTACGTCTACCGTGGCGCCGCCATCCCGGACCTCGTCGGGCGCTACGTCTTCGCCGACTTCAGCGCGGACTGGACGTCGAACGAGCCCGACCCGACCGGCACGTTGCTGGCCGCCGAGCCGAAGCCGAGCGGCGACGGTCCGTGGGATTGGCGGCGGCTCGAGGTGGCCGGCGACGAGATCGATGACCGGTTCGTGACCGGGATGGGCGAGGACGCGTCGGGCGAGCTGTATGTCATGGCCCGACGCAGCTTCGGTCCGATCAGCCGGACCGGCGTCGTCTACCGCATCGTCCCGCCCGTATCCTGAGGGCATGGCCCGCCGACGCATCGACATCGCCGAGGAGGTCGGTGACAAGAAGGTCTTCGTTTGGGCCGTCGACTGGCCCGGCTGGTGCCGGAGCGGCAGGACCACCGACCTGGCGCGTGACGCGCTCATCGTCTACGCGCCGCGCTACGCGACGGTCGTGACGGCCGCGACACTCGAGATGCCGGCGATCGACGGCGAGAGCATCGAGATCGTCGACAGCGTGAGGGGCGGCAGCGGGACGGATTTCGGCGTGCCCTCGGCCATCACCGACGCGGACCGTCGACGCGTCACGACCGCGGAGGCGGAACGGCTGGCCGCCCTGGTCGCCGCCGCGTGGATCGTCTTCGAGCAGGTCGCCGCGGCCGCCCCTGCCGAGCTCCGGAAGGGTCCGCGGGGCGGTGGTCGCGACCGCGACAAGATGATCGGCCACGTCATCGAGGCGGACCACGCCTATGCCAGGGAGATCGGCATCCGCATGCCCCGACCGCGGTTCGGCGAGCGCGACGCGATCGAGGCGGAGCGCAACGCGATGCTCGAGGTCTTGGGACGACCGTCGGACGGCGGGCCACTCGCGGACCGGACGTGGACGCAGCGCTACGCGGCGCGCCGGATCGCGTGGCATGCGCTCGACCACGCGTGGGAGATGGAGGACCGCGCCGAGCCGGCCTAGCCGCTATCGCCGCGGCGGGTAGCCGGTCGCCGTCGCCGCCATCTCGATCACCTCGACGGCCGCATGCCCGGCCGCGCGGAGCTCGCGCACCGCGGTGTCGCCCGTCGATTTCGACAGCTTCCGGCCGTCCGCCCGACGGACGAGCGGGTGATGGGCGAAGGCCGGCGGCCGATCGCGCCCGAGCAGCCGCCCGAGACGGATCTGGCCGGCGGTCGCGTCGAGGAGATCCTGGCCGCGGACGACGAGGTCGATCCCGTGGCGCAGATCGTCGACGACGACGCACCACCCGTACGTCCAGTTGCCGTGCCTGTCGCGGATCGGCAGGTCGCCGGCGGGCGCGACCTGCTCCGCGCACGGGCCGACGAGCCGGTCGATCCACGACTCCGTGCCGTCCCCGAGTGCGACCCGGAGGACCGGACCCGGGACGCGACGTTCGCGGCAGGCCCCGGGGCAGCCAGGACCCGCCCACGCGCGGCCATGTCGGTCGGCCCACGCGGCCGCCGTCGACCGCGTGCAGTCGCAGCCGTACACGAGGTCCTGGGCGCGCAGCCGCGCCAGCGCATCCGCGTAGGCGGTCAGCGCGTCGGGGTCGGTCTGGCGGACCGGGCCGTCGTCGGGTCGGAAGCCCAGCCAATCGAGGTCCTCGAGGAGGGCCGCGTCGAAGTCCCGCCGAGAGCGCTGGCGGTCGTGGTCCTCGATGCGGAGCAGCACCCGTGCGCCGGCCTGATGTGCCAGCCCCCACGTCCAGACCGCGTTGGCGACGTGGCCGAGGTGCAGGTATCCGGTCGGGGCGGGCGCATACCGCGTCCGTCGGGCGTCGGCGACCCAGGTCTCAGGATCCGGCGCCGTCGTCACTCCCGTCCCGCTGGCGGCGTCGGTCGCGCGCCTCGAGCGCGCGGGTCGCGGTGAACAGTCGGCGGTACAGCGCGAGCAGGTCGGCCTGCGGCATCGGCCCCTCGTTGGCCATCGACACCCGCAGCAGGATCTCGCGTTCCCGCTCCGCGTCGCGGATGACGGTCCGGCCGGCCTTCGTCTTCGCCCGTCCGGCGTCCCGGGCGACGCGCGCCCGTTCGTTGAGCAGCGCGACGATCCGCCGATCGAGCGCGTCGATGCGTCGCCGGAGCCGACGGAGCTCGGCGCTCTCGGCCGGCCGTCCCGCGCCGCCGGCCTCGCGCCGCCGGTCAGCCACGAGCGCCCCAGCGCCGAGCGATGGAGTCGAGCGCCAGGTGGTAGCCACGTGCTCCCAGACCCACGATCGACTCGGTCGCGATGTCGTGCAGGAAGTTGACCTGGCGGAAGGGCTCGCGCCGGGACGGATCGGACAGGTGGACCTCGATGAACGGGCGCTGCACGGCGAGCAGCGCATCGCGCAGCGCCACGCTGGTGTGGGTCAGGCCGCCGGCATTGACGATAGCCACGTCGAAATCGCGCGCGTGGAGCCGATCGATCAGGGCGCCCTCGTGGTTCGACTGGAAGACGTCGATGTCGAGCCCGAGCTCTCGCCCGTGCTCCTGGATCCCGGCATGGATCTCCTCGAGCGTCTCGTGGCCGTAGATCTCGGGCTCGCGGGTCCCGAGGAGGTTGAGGTTCGGGCCTTGCAGCACCAGGACCCGCGTCATCGCGCCGTCCCCGCGGCGAGCAGCGACCCGGCGGCATCGACGACGATCCCGTCGGGCACGTCCGTCCGGACCTCGACACCATCGCCGGTCGGCAGCACCCACCTGAGCCGGCCGGCCTCGTGCTTCTTGTCGACCGCCAGGTGACGGAGCACCTCGTCGAGCGCGTAGGGGAGCGGCTCGCGGGCGAGGCCAAGCCGGTCGAGCAGCGCCCCGATCCGCGCCGTGCGCTCCGGCGGGGTGACGCCGACCGCCTCCCCGATGCGGCACGCAGCACGCAGCCCGTACGCGACCGCCTCGCCGTGGAGCAGACCCTCGTAGCCCGCCGCGGCCTCGACGGCATGTCCGAGCGAGTGCCCGAGGTTCAGCGTGATCCGGCCGCTCGACCCGGCCTGTTCGCGCTCGTCGGCGGCGACGATCTCGACCTTCGCCCAGGCACACCGCTCGACGAGCTCGGCGAGCTCACCACGTTCGACCGAGCCCTGATCGCCGCGGGCGATGTCGTCACCCCGGCGCTCCAGCAGCTCGAACAGCCGGTCGTCGCCCAGGGCGGCCATCTTCACCGCTTCGCCGAGCGCCGCGCGGCGGTGACGCTCGGGGAGCGTCGCCAGCAGCGCGACGTCGATGACGATGTCGGTCGGCTGATGGAACGCCCCGACCAGGTTCTTGCCCTCCGGCAGGTCGACCGCCGTCTTGCCCCCGATCGAGGAGTCGATCTGGGCGACGAGGGACGTCGGGACGTGGACGATCGGGATCCCGCGCAGGTACGTCGCCGCGAGGAAGCCCGCGGCATCCCCGAGCGCACCGCCGCCGATGGCGACGAGCGGCTCACCCCGGCCGACATGATGTCCGGCGAGCTCGCTGGCCGCGGTCTCGATGACTGACAGGCGCTTCGCCGCCTCGCCCTGGGGGAGCAGGACGATGACGGCGCTCCGACCCCGCGCCTCGAGACCGGCCACGACCGATCTCCCGACGGCGTTCCAGGCGCCCGGCTCCGAGACGATGACCGCTCGTCGAGCTTCGAGCCGGCCGAGGGCGGTGTCCAGGGCCTCCACGGCGATGCCATCGCCCAGGACGACCCGCCCGATCGGCGTCGATGCCGAGAGGAGGTGCGTCCCCGCTGTCGGCTGGCGCGCCTGGTTCGAGACATGGGCCTCGACCGCGTCGACCACGCTCGCCACGTCCGCCACGCCGGCGATGTGCACGTCGGCCGCGGCATAGAACCGTTCGCGACGGGCCTGGAGGTCACGGATCGCCCGGATCGGGTCCCGCCCCGTGATCAGCGGCCGGACGTGGGGCGAGCGGCGCAGACGTTGGGCGAGGACCTCGGGACGGCCGTCGAGCCACACGCCGATCCGGCCTCGATAGAGCGCCCATCGATTGCGCGGGTCGATGACGGCACCGCCACCCGTGGCGATGATCCGCCGGATGACCTGGTCCGGGTCCGGCGGTCCCAGCTCCTCGACGGCCTCGCGTTCGAGCATCCGGAACGTGGCTTCGCCGTCCTCGGCGAATATCGTGGGGATGGGCCGGCCATCGGTCCGCTCGATCCGCTCGTCTAGGTCGATGAATGCGGCGTCGTGCCGATGCGCGAGGCGCTTGCCGACCACGCTCTTGCCGCTTCCCGGCAGGCCGACGAGGACGATGTCCATGGGAGGCCTAGTCGTCTCCGCCCGAGCCGGCCTCGTCCGACCCGGTGAGCCCATGGCGTGCCTCGACCGGCCCGTCGCCGCGACCGCCCTCCCGGCGACCCCCCGCGACCGGCGCATCGAGCGGCTCGGCGATCCGTGCACGGTAGGCCGCCAGGTTCGCCGCGGCGTCGGCGACCGTGTCGCCGCCCACCTTCTCGAGCAGGAACCGTGCGAGCGTGAGCATGACCATCGCCTCGGCCACGACCCCGGCGGCTGGCACGACGCTGATGTCCGACCGCTCGTAGTGCGCCTTCTCGACCGGTTCGCCGGTGATGAGGTCGGCCGACGGCAGCGGCCGCGCCAGCGTCGAGATCGGCTTGACCGCGCCCCGGACGACGAGCGGCTCGCCGTTGGTGATGCCACCGGTCAACCCGCCCGCGTTGTTGGAGCGGTGCACCCAGCGCCCGGCGTCGTCGCGGCCCGAGATGACGTCGTGGACGGCCGATCCGAACCGGCGTGTCTGCTCGAACCCGAGCCCGAACTCGACGCCCTTCACGATGTTGATGCTCACGACCGCCGCGGCCAAGGCGGCGTCGAGCCGTCGGTCCCAGTGGACGTACGAGCCCAGACCCACGGGCAGGCCGTGGGCGACGACTTCGAACACCCCACCGACGGTGTCCCCGTTCGAGCGCGCCTCGTCGATGCGAGCGACCATGCGCTCCTCGGCCGCTGGGTCCGGGCAGCGCAGGGGGGAGGCATCGGCCTCCTCGCGTGACCGCGTGCAGTTCGCCGGATCGACGGCCACCCCGCCGACCTCGGCCGTGAACGACCAGACCTCGATGCCCATCTCGCCCAGGAACGCCCGGGCGACCGCCCCGGCCGCGACCCGCGCGGCCGTCTCGCGCGCGCTGGCGCGCTCGAGCACGTTGCGCACGTCGTTGAAGCCGTACTTCAGGGCGCCAGCCAGATCGGCGTGGCCGGGTCGGACGCGGGTGACCGGCGTCGCTCGCTTGTCACCGCCGTCGGCCAGCTCGGCCAGGTCGCGTGCCTGCTCCTCGGAGAGCGGCGCGACCTGCATCACCCTGGTCCAGTTCTCCCAGTCGCGGTTGCGGACGAGCAGCAGCACCGGGGACCCGAGCGTCACCCCGTGCCGTACGCCACCGAGGATCTCGGCGCGGTCCTGCTCGATCTGCTGCCGGGCACCGCGCCCGTAGCCCTTCTGGCGGCGTGCCAGATCGGCGGCGATCGCGTCCTCGGTCAGCGCGAGACCGGCCGGGACACCCTCGATCGTGACGCCGAGGGCCGGTCCGTGCGACTCGCCCGCGGTCAGGAAACGGAACGCGGTCACTCGGCGGCAGCCACCGCCGGTTCGCCGGTCGGCTCGCCCTCCGCCGAGCGGAGGCCGCCCGCGCGTGCCTCAGCGAGCTTGGTCTGCATGAGGTCCAGCGGTGCCGGCTGGCCTGTCCACAGCGTGAACGCGGCGGCACCCTGGTGCAGCAGCATCGCTTCGCCATCCTGGGCGGTCGCGCCGACCGCGGCCGCATCACGGAGCAGCCGCGTCCGGGCGTAGATCAGGTCGAGCACCAAGAGGTCCGCGTTCAGGACCTCGGGCGGCACCGGGCTCACGTCGGACGACAGGCCGATCGAGGTCGCGTTGATCAGGACCTTGGTCTTGGCGATCTCCGACTCGATGATCGACTCGTGCCACGGCATCGCCCGCAGCTCCATGTGCGCGGCGGTACGGCCGAAGTGCTTCACCAGCCCCTCGGCGCGGTGGAGGTGCCGGTTGAACACGACGACCCGCTGGAAGCCCTCGCGGATCAGGCCGTAGACGACGGCCCGGGCCCCGCCGCCGGCCCCGAGCACGACCGCCTGCTTGGGCATCTTCTGCCGACCGACGAGTCGATCGAGCGCGACGGTGAAGCCGGCCACGTCCGTGTTGTGGCCGATCAGCCGCTTGCCTTCGCGGGTCAACGTGTTGACGGCGCCCGTGGCCTGGGCCTCCTCGGTCAGCCGGTCGACCATGGGGACGACCCGTTCCTTGTGCGGGATGGTGACGTTCGCCCCGAGGAACTCGTCGGTGCGCAGCTCAGCGATGGCGTCGGCCAGCTCGATCGGCGCCTTGTCCCACAGCTCGTAGCGCGCATCGATGCCGAGCTCGTCGAAGGCCGCCTGCTGCATCGCCCCCGAGAGCGAGTGCGCCACCGGATGACCGATGAGGACGACACGCTTCGTCATGCTCGCACCCCTTCCAGATCGGCGAAGAAGCCGGGATAGGAGATCGCCGCCGAGTCGGACCGCTCGATGGTCGTCCCCTCGCCGGCGACCAACCCGGCGACCGCGAACGTCATCGCCAGCCGATGGTCGTCGAGGCTGTCCGTGGTCGTGCCGCGCAACGGCGTCCCGCCGCGGATGATCAGGTCGTCGCCGTCCACCTGGATGTCTGCCCCGAGCGCCACGAGGCCCGCGGCGATCCCGGCGATCCGGTCGGACTCCTTGTGCCGCAGCTCCCCGGCGCCCCGGATCGTGGTGACGCCGCGTGCCTGGGTCGCCGCGAGGCAGAGCACGGGGATCTCGTCGATGGCCCCTGCCACATCCGCCGGCCCGAGGTCGATCGCGCGCAGGTCGGAAGAGCGCACGACCAGGTCAGCGATCGGTTCACCGGTGTCCGAGAGCGCGCCGGCCGCTGCGGGGTCGGGCCGCTCATCGATGTCCGCGCCCATCGCGCGCAGGTGGTCGACGATGGCCCGACGGGTCGGGTTGATGCCCACGTCCCGGAGCGTCAGCTCGGCGTCGGGATGGATGGACGCCGCGACGAGCCAGAAGGCGGCAGCAGACACGTCGGCCGGCACATGCTGATCGATCGCCTGCACCGCCGTCCCTCCTTCCACCGTGAGGGCGACACCCTCGTCGCTCGCCGCCCGCTCGACCGGTACGCCCCGCGCCCGCAGCATGCGCTCTGTGTGGTCACGCGTCGCGACCCGTTCCCGAACGGTCGTCCGACCGTCTGCCCGTGTCCCCGCCAGCAGGATCGCCGACTTCACCTGCGCCGAGGGCACCGGCGTCGTGTAGTCGATGGCCAGGAGTGGGGTGTGCCCGACCACGGTGAGGGGAGGGAGGGAGTCGTGGCGTCGTCCGTGGAGCACCGCGCCCATCCGACGCAGCGGCTCGATGATACGAGCGACCGGACGGCGGCGCAATGAATCGTCGCCGTCAAGGACGGCCGTCAACGGTAGCCCCGCGACGACCCCGGCCACCAGTCGGAGCGTCGTGCCGGAGTTGCCACAGTCGAGGATCCCGTCAGGCTCCGCTAGCCCGTCCGCCCCAGGCGACACGACCCGGTAGGCGACGTTGCGACTGTCGTCGTCGGGCCGGACCTCGACGGTCGCTCCGAGGGCGCGCATCACGCTCGCCGTCGAGCGCACGTCGGCGCCACCGCCGGCCCCGCTGATCCGGCTCTCCCCTGTGGCGAGCGCCGCCAGGATCAGCGCGCGGTGGCTGATCGACTTGTCGCCGGGCAGCCGCAGCTCGCCACGCAGTCGCGGGGCGGGACGGACCGTGGCGAGGTCGGGCGAGATCAATGCTTCGCCCATCCGTCGCCGTGCCCGGCGGTCGCTGCGGCGTTGGCCAGGACCGGATCACCGTGCAAACCCCGGACGTGCGCGTGGACCGGCACGATGGCGGCCATCAACTCGTTGAACATGTCGAGATCGAGCTGCTGCTCGGCGTCCGACAACGCGTCGTCGGGCGTCGGGTGGACCTCCACCATCACGCCGTCCGCGCCGACGGCGACGCCACCGATCGCCAGCGGCCGGACCAGCCAGCGCTTCCCCGTCGCGTGACTCGGGTCGACGCTCACCGGCAGGTGGGTCAGGTGGTGGAGCAACGGCACGGCCGACAGGTCCAGGGTGTTGCGTGTGTAGGTCTCGAAGGTCCGGATGCCGCGCTCGCACAGGATGACGTTGGGGTTGCCCGAGCTGACGATGTACTCGGCCGCCATCAGCCACTCCTCGACGGTCGCGCCGTAGCCGCGCTTGAGCATCACCGGCCGGGCGACTCGCCCGACGTCGCGCAGGAGCGAGTAGTTCTGCATGTTCCGTGTGCCGATCTGCAGGATGTCGGCGTACTCGGCGACGATGTCGACCTGCGAGGGCTCCATGACCTCGGTGATGACCGGCAGCCCTGTCTCCTCGCGCGCTTCAGCGAGGTAGCGGAGTGCCTCGACGCCCAGGCCCTGGAAGGAGTACGGGCTGGTCCGGGGCTTGAAGGCGCCGCCCCGCAGGACCGTCGCCCCGGCGGCCTTGACCGCCTCGGCGGTCTGGAACAGCTGCTCGCGGCTCTCGATCGAGCAGGGACCGGCCATCACCGTCAGCGACCCGTCGCCGATCGCCGCATCCAGCACGCGGATGACCGTGTCCTCGGGGTGGAATTCGCGCGAGGTGAGCTTGAACGGGCGATTGATCGGCGTCACGCGCTCGACGCCGGGCATGGCCGCGAAGTCGTCCATCAGCGCCGGGCGGCGGCTGCCGATCTCGCCCACCACGGCGATGACGACGTGGTCGACGTCCTGGTGGTCGAACGGGGTCAGACCCTCGGCCAGGATCCGGCTCTTGACTCCGAGGACCTCGGCCTCGCTGGCGCTGGAGGTCATCACGACGAACATCGCGCAGTGGTCTCCTCAAGACGTCGAGGTCGGCCAAACAAAAAAGCAGAGGTCTCGCCTCTGCTTCGTTCGCCCGGCACGACCCGTGCCCTCGGTCTCAGTGACCGACGACGTTCATGCCGGGCATCCAAAGTAGAAGGTCGGGCTCATGCGTGCACGGAGTGTGCGGCGCGGCCATGCGCCTGTCAACGCGCCGCGCCGCCGTCGCCTCCACTCACTCGAACTGGTCCAGCAGCGGCTCCGCCTGGTAGAGATTGATGCCGCTCTCGAGCAGATCGATGACCGACTGGATCTTCGCCTCTTCCTCGACCTGTTCCTCGATGAACCACTGCAGGAACTGGTGGCTCCGATGATCACCCTTGGCCAGGGCCTTGGCGGCCATCTCGTCGAACTGCCTGGCGACGTCCCGCTCGGACTGCAATGCACGCTTCGCCGCCTCGAGTGCCGACCCGTAGCGCGTCGTCACGGCCTTCAGCGCCGGGAGATCGAAGTCGATCTCGTTGTCGACGAGGAAGTCCATGATCTTGGTGCCGTGCTGGGCCTCCTCGATCGCCTGATCGCGGAAGAACTTGCCCCATCGACGCAGGCTCTGGCGATCGAAGTAGACGGAGATCCCCATATACAACGAGTGCGCCGCGTACTCGTTGCCGATCTGCGCGATCAGCATCTTGCGGAGGTCGCCGTCGATCATCGATCGCTCCAGGGTCGTCGTCCTGCCGGGCGCTGGGGTGCCCCGGAGTCACTGGTGGGGCCCATGATAGGATGGCGCCCGCCGTTCGACGGAGAGGTCGCATAGAGGCCTAGTGCGGCGGTTTGCTAAACCGTTGAGTGGGGCAACCTGCTCCGAGGGTTCGAATCCCTCCCTCTCCGCCAGCTCCGTCCGGCGACAGGCGCCCGTAGCTCAGTGGATAGAGCGTTAGGTTGCGGACCTAAAGGTCGTGAGTTCGAGTCTCGCCGGGCGCGCCAGAACCACCTCTCCGGATCCTCGTCGCGCCGTCTCCTGAGGGAGGACCCGCAGGGCGACGCCGGGTGCTCGCCATGCGGACCGTATGTCCGCGACCGCCGACCGACGCGAACTGCAACGAGTAATGCGTCGCCTGATGGGCCGGCAGCTGCCACGCTATGCCCATGTTCGATGAGTCGCCCGACGCGGAAGAACTGCTCGAGATGTGGCGAGACGCGACTCGCGCCGCGGAGCTCGCCGACCGCCTTGCCGAGGTCGCTTCCGACACCCTGGCTCTCGCCGATCGCCAGGCCATCGATTCCGAGTCCCTGGCGGGTCTCGCCGAGCAGGCGAGCGAGGCCGCCGATCGTGCCGCGGCCCGGGCGCGTGGCGTGGCAAGCGCTGCGCGTCGCCTGGCCGACGAGAGCCGCGCCGCAGAGCGAACAGCCGAGCGAGATCTTTCCGTGGCGAAATCCGTCGCGGGGGACAAGCGGGGGCTCGAGGCAGTCGCTCGTGACCGTTACACGATTCGCGACCGGCACCCGGCTAGCCGGTCAGATCCGGCCCCAGGTCGAGGTTCGCCATCAGCTCACGAGCCTCCCGAGCGGTGAGGACGTGAGCGACGCCTGACTCCGTCAGCCCCTGATAGGCGTCACGGAGACGCTCCGACGCGAGGTCGACCGCGGTCCGCTCGGGCGAGCCTGGCTCGAGACTTTCCGCGAGCCGTTCAGCACGGCGCCAGGCTGCGAGGATCTCGGCGACGAGCGTCTGCATCCCATTCCCTCTCGGTGACCGACCAACCGTCCCCATTATCAGGCACTCGACCTTCCAACTCGAGCCCGGGTGCAGTGCTGTGGAGACCCGATCGGAGCAGGCACAGCCATGACCGCCCGGGGTTGCTGACCGCCTGCGCGGACCTTCACTGGGCCGCCCCACCACCGCTAGTCCCACCTAACCCCACCTTGGGGTACCCTGCCCGAACACATCGGTGGTGGATGCGCCGCGGATGTCACAGGGGGTAGCGAGTGACTCGAGCGCGGGCGACCATCTATGTTTCCGTCACGGCACTGGTCGTGCTGCTGACGGCACTGTTGCCCACGGCGACGAGCGCGAGCACGACGATCACCCTGACGCCGGTCGCCGACGCGCACGTCGCGGTCGCCGCCCCGAACAACAACTACGGCGCGACGACGCCGATCCGGACCCGTGAGGGCGGTGGCACCTCCTCGGATCCGACCTACCGCAGCTACCTGAAGTTCGACGTCAGCGGACTGGCCGGCCAGACCATCGAGTCGGTGACGCTGCGGCTGTTCGCGACCGACGCCAGCCCGAATGCCCAGGGCGTGTTCAACGTCGCGAACTCGGGCTGGATAGAGTCGACGATCACGAACGCCAATGCCCCGGCACCCGACGCATCCCCGCTCGCATCGGTGGCGGTCCCGTTGGCCGGCTACAACGACATCCCGCTGCCGACGACCGCGATCACCGGGACGCAGTTCCAGACGTACTTCATCCGCTCCGCCGGCAACAACAACTTCGCGTTCAACGCCAAGGAGTCCGCGACGAACCGCCCGCAGCTGGTCGTCGTG
>DATBMM010000287.1:0-8360 GCA_036554825.1 Candidatus Limnocylindrales bacterium | reverse complement strand
GCGCGGGATCGGCCGACGTGAAGGTCGCTCGCGAGCCGTGACGGCAGGCGCCCGATATCGCGTCGAGAGGGCACCGGGTCCGTCGGGCGCGATGAGCGCACCGGCGCCGGTCGCCGAACCAGCAGGTGGTACCACGACCCGCTCGTCCGCTGGACGGGCGGGCGTTCTCGTTCCAGGAGCCTCCACGACCGATGACGGATCTCCCGAAGACCTACACGCCGCGAGACGTCGAGGGCGCGATCTACGAGCGCTGGCTGGCGGCGGACGTCTTCGCCCCTGACGGCGCCGGCTCGACGGCCGATCCCGCTCTGCCACCGTTCACGATCATCCAGCCGCCGCCCAACGTCACTGGGTCGCTCCACCTCGGGCACGCCCAGCGGACCGCCGTCGAGGACCTGTTGGTCCGGCACGCCCGGATGCGCGGCCATCGCACGCTGTTCCTGCCTGGCCTCGACCATGCCAGCATCGCCGCCCAGTTCGTCTTGGACGGGATCATCGCCAAGGAGGGGGAGAGCCGCCAGTCGCTCGGGCGCGAGCGATACCTCGAGCGGATGCGCGCCTTCTCCGACTCGACCAAGCCCGTGATGCTCGCCCAGCAGCGGCGCGTCGGCGCGTCGGCCGACTGGGGTCGGCTGCGCTACACGATGGACGACGGCTCCGCGCGATCCGTGCGCGTCGCATTCGAGCGGCTGTACCGCGACGGCCTGGCCTACCGCACCGAGGCATTGGTCAACTGGTGCCCGGGCTGTCGGACGAGCGTCAGCGACCTCGAGGTCATCCCCACGCCCGAGACGGGCACGCTGTGGTCCGTCCGCTACCACCTGATCGACGAGGCGACCGGCGAGCCCAGCCCGGACGAGGGGATCGTCGTCGCGACCACACGACCGGAGACGATCCTGGGCGACGTCGCGGTCGCGGTCCATCCGGAGGACGAGCGGTATCGGACGCTGGTCGGTCGGCGGGTGCGCATCCCGTTCGTGGACCGGGACGTGCCGATCATCGCCGACGACGTGGTCGACCGGACCTTCGGCACCGGCGCCGTCAAGATCACCCCGGCGCACGACCAGGCCGATCACGCGACGGGCAAGCGCCACGGGCTGCCGATGCCCACGGTGCTCGCCGATGACGCGACCGTGACGAACACGGGGACGCGCTTCGACGGTCTCGACCGGTACGAGGCGCGCGCGCTGATCGTCGCCGAGCTCGCCGCGCAGGGCGACCTCGTCGACCAGACGGCGCACGAGATGATCATCGGCCGCTGTCAGCGCAGCAACGACGTCCTCGAGCCGCGACTCAAGACCCAGTGGTTCATCCGAACGGGACCGCTCGCCGAGCGGGCGCTCGACGCGACGCGCTCTGGCCGGACGCGGATCCTCCCCGAGCGCTTCGAGAAGACCTGGGAGCACTGGCTCACAGACATCCGCGACTGGAACGTGTCGCGCCAGCTGTGGTGGGGCCATCGGATCCCGGCGTGGTACTGCCCCGACGGCCACGTCACCGTGTCCTCGGAGCCGGACGGGCCGACCGCATGCGAGGTCTGTGGTCGGACCGCCGCGGAGCTCCAGCAGGACCCCGACATCTTCGACACCTGGTTCAGCTCCGGCCTGTGGCCGTTCTCGACGCTCGGCTGGCCCGACGACACCGCCGACTACCGGACCTACTACCCGACGTCGGTCATGGAGACGGGCTACGACATCATCTTCTTCTGGGTCGCCCGGATGATGATGCTCGGGCTCCATCTCACCGACCACGAGCCGTTCCACACGATCTACCTGTCGGGTCTGATCCGCGACCCCGAAGGCCAGAAGATGTCGAAGACGAAGGGCAACGTGGTCGACCCTCTGGGCGTCATCGACGACACCGGTGCGGACGCCCTGCGCTTCGCGGTCATCCACGGCACGGCGGCCGGCCAGGACCAGCGGTTCGGCCGGACGAAGCTCGAGAACGCCCGGAACTTCGCGAACAAGCTGTGGAACGCGACGCGCTTCGTTGTCGGGGCGAGACCCCCGACGATCCCGGCGGGCGGGGAGCGCCGGCTCCCCGCCGAGGCCCACCTCGGTCCGGCCGAGCGCTGGATCCTGTCGCGGGCCAGCGCGAGCGTCGAGGCCGTCGATGACGCGATGGCCGACTACGCGTTCGGCGAGGTCACCCGCGTCCTGTACGACGCCATCTGGAACGAGTTCTGCGACTGGGGCCTCGAGCTGGCCAAGGTTCGCCTGGCGGACGAGTCGCTGCCCGCGGAGACGCGCGAGGCCACGTGGTGGGCGCTGATCGAGGCGCTCGACACGTATCTGCGGTTGCTCCACCCGGTGATGCCGTTCGTGACCGAGGAGCTGTGGGGCGCGATCCCGCACCGCGCCAGCGATCCCGGGCTGTTGATCGTGGCGCGCTGGCCGGGCCTGACCGCCCGCGACCGACAGGTCGAGGCCGAGGTCGAGGCGATCCTGGGCCTGGTCCGGGGCCTGCGCAACGCGCGCGCCGAGTCGCGCGTCGAGGCGGGTACGTGGCTGCGGACCGAGGTGGTCGTGCCGGCGGCGATGGGACCGACCTTCGAGGCGCTCCGGCCGGCCGTCGAGCGACTGGCCCGCGCACGCCCACTCGACCGCCGGCTCACGCGCGAGGCCCTGGGGCAGGGGAGCCCCGCCGGTGACGGCGTGCTGAGCGTCATCGCGGGCGAGCTCGAGGCCCTCGCCTATCGAGATGGCGGCCCGGGCGATGGGGCGACCCGCGACGCCGAGCGCGCTCGCCTCGAGCGTGAACTGGCCGAGGCCCGCGGCTGGCTCCAGGGCGCCAGGGCACGTCTCGCCAACGAGGCCTTCATCGCCAAGGCGCCACCCAACGTCGTCGACGGGGCGCGTGCCCGTGAAGCCGAGCTGGCCGACCAGGTCGCCCGGCTCGAGGACCGACTAGCCGACCTCGAATGAGGTCCGGAGCCCGCGACCGCACGTCGGTCGATGGTCACAGCACTCGGCGCGCCCAGAGCGCAAGCGGATCGTCGGTCTCGATCATCCAGTCTCTCAGCCGTCCCCGCAGCTCGGCGTGCAGCCCGGAGTACGCCGGGTCGTCGACCCGGTTGACCAGCTCGTGCGGGTCCGCCGCGAGGTCGTAGAGCTCGTCGGCCCCGTGGGGGCTGTAGACGTATTTCGCCTTGTCGGTGCGGATCATGCGCATCGAATAGAGCCCCCACTCGTCCCCGTGGTACTCGGCGAAGGCAGCGTCATGACCCGCCACCGTCGGATCCACGACGGACGGCACGAGGCTCGACACGTGGAGCCCTGGCGGCACGGGCACACCGGCGAGCTCGAGGATCGTCGGCATCAGGGCCAGGCTGCCGACCAGGCCGCGGTGGACGCCGCGGCCCGCTGACCGTGGGTCCCGGACGATGAGCGGCACGCGGCAGACCTCGTCGTACATGAGCGGTCCCTTGTTGAACTGGCCGCCGTGGGACCCGGTCATGTCGCCGTGATCCGCGGTGTGGATGACCACCGTCGTCTCGCGCAGGCCCAGGGTGTCGAGCGCGTCGAGCACACGTCCGATCTCGGCGTCGATGAAGCTGACGAAGCCGAAGTAGCGCGCGACCACGGGTTGCCAGTCGACCCACGTCCAGCCGGCGACACCGCGCTGCTCGATCAGTCGGACCTGAGCCGCCGGCTTGGCCGCCGCGTCATCCTCGAAGTTCGGCCAGGGCGGGATCGCACCGGGCTCGTACAGCGCCGCATACGGCTCCGGCGGCATGTAGGGATGGTGCGGCCCCTCGAAGTCGAGCCGGATACAGAACGGTTGATCGAGGTCGGCGTACTGGCGGAGCAGGTCGATGGCGGCATCGGAATCGCGCCTGGTCTCGGTCAGCTCAGGGGGTCGTGGATCGATGCCAGCGACCAACAGCCGGCCATGCGGATAGCGCGCGTAGACAGGCTCCGACAATGCGGGCTCTGTCTCGACGATCGCCTCGTCGTTCGCGCCGGCGACGACGTCCTGGGCCATGACGACGTCATGGAACCCGCGGGCCTCCGGACCACCTCGACCCGCATGCCACTTGCCGACGTACCCGAGCCGGTACCCAGCGTCCCGAAGGAGCTCGGGATAGGTCGCCGTCCCCGGGGCGAGGTCGACTCGAAGCGCATCTGGCTCGTGGACGTTGTTCAGGATGCCGTGGCCGTGCGGATAGAGCCCGGTCAGGAACGAGGCTCGCGTGGGGCTGCAGATGGCGGTCGGCGCGAGACAGGTCTCGAACCGGACGCCTTCGGCGGCGAGGCCGTCCAGCCTGGGCGTCCGGCAGGGGCCCCCGTAGCAGCCGAGGACGTCCGCGCGCTCCTGATCGCTGACGATCATCAGCAGGTCTGGGCGCGGATCGACCTTCCGCATGCGGATCGAAACCGGTCGACCGGGTTGACCCCGGCCTCAGCCCTTGACGGCGCCCGCGCTGATGCCGCGAACGAAGTAGCGCTGTAGGCCCAGGAAGACCGCCAGCGGGAGGGCCATCTGGATGACCGCTGCGGCGGTCAGGATCTGCCAGTTCCCACCGAGCGACGTCGTCTGCTGACCGATGAACACCGTCAGGGGCCGGTTCGCGCTCTGACCGAGATACGTCACCGCGATCAGCAGGTCGTTCCAGACACCGAGGAACACGAAGATCACGTTCGCGGCGATCGCCGGGATGCTCATCGGGACGACGATGCGCCAGAACTTGACCACGTGGTTGGCGCCGTCGATGTCGGCCGACTCGAAGATGTCCTTCGGCAGGCTGCCGATGTAGCTCCGCAACAGATACGTCTGGAACGGCAGCCCGTACCCCGCGTGGGCCAGCCAGACGGCGATGAACGAACCGGCGAGCCCGGTGGCGGCGAACAGCTTCAGCACCGGGATGAATGTCAGCTGCACCGGGACGACCATGAGTCCCACGATCACCAGGAAGAACAGGTCGCGACCGCGGAAGCGCATCCAGGCGAAGGCATACCCAGCGAAGGTCGCGATGACGACCTGGAGCACGGTCGCCGGGACCGTGATCAGCAGGCTGTTGATGATGCTGTTGGAGAAGCCCGGAGTCTGGAAGATGGTCTCGTAGCTGGCCAGGGTGAAGCCCGCCGGCGGGAACAACGTCGTCCACCAGCCCGCCTGGCTCATGTCGCGGACGGTCCGGAAGGAGTTCACGATCAGCCCGAGGGTCGGGATGAGCCAGATGGCCATCACGATGGCCACGGTCACGTGGACAGGTACTCGGCGCAGGGCATGGCGTACCCGCGCGGCCGCCGACCTCGCCGACGCCTGGCGGATGCTGGCAGCGGTCGTCATCGGACTTCCTCCTGCTGGCGGAAGCTCCGGATGTTGAAGAGCAGGACTGGCAGCACCGCGATGAGCAGCACGACGCCGACCGCCGCGGCTCTCCCATAGTCAGAGTTGGCTACTCGTTGGAAGAGCTGTCGGGCGATGACATCGGTCCCGTATGCGCCGCTGGTGAGCACGTAGACGATGTCGAACACCTTGAGGGCGGTGATGATCATCGTCGTGGTGATCACCGTCAGGGTCGGGCGAAGCAGCGGGATGACGATCCGGCGAAGGACCTGGAACTCGGTCGCACCATCGACCCTGGCGGCCTCCAGGAGCTCGCTACTGATGCCTTTGAGCGCGGCAGAGATGATGACCATGGCGAATCCCGTCGACGTCCACACGCCGACGGCGATCAGCGCCGGGTTGTTCGTCGTCGTGTTGATGAGCCAGGCGACCGGCTCGAAGCCGGCCACCCCGATGACCGCGTTCAGCGTCCCGGTCTGGGGCTGGCCGGCAGGTTTGTACTCGAACATGAACTTCCAGATCACGGACGCCGCCACGGCGCTGATCGGCAACGGCAGGAAGACCGCGGTCTTCGCGATGGACTCGTACCGCACGCGATCGAACAGGATCGAGATGAAGAGTCCGAGGATCACGACCGCGCCGGTGAAGAACACCAGCCAGAGGATGTTGTTCTTGAGGGAGGTGAGGGTCTCAGGGTTCGTGAAGAAGAACACGTAGTTGTCGAGCCCGACGGGCTCGCCCCGCGCGTTCTGGAAGCTGATGAAGATCGTGTTGATGGTCGGCAGGACCATGAAGATGGTGGCGAACGCCACGGCAGGGAAGACCCACACATAGGGTCGCATCCGCCCCGCGATCCGCCTCGGAAGGCGGTCCAGCAGCCACTCGCCAAGCTGGATGTAGCCCACGAGCAGGAGCGGGACGCCGACCACCGCGACGATGGCGATGATCACCCTATCGTCCATCCGACCGCCTCCCGACGAGCACGACGATCGGTCAGGGCTGGAGGAGTCCGCCCTGACCGATCACCGATGGCTGATCCGCTACTGGGTGTAGGACGCCGCCTGGACCTGGTCCAGGTTGGCCAGGATCGAATCGAGCTGTGATGGATCGTTCGTGAAGTCGAGCAGCGACTTCCAGAAGGCACGCTGCATGTCGGCCGGCATGTAGTCGCCGGCAGTCAGCAGGATGTTGTCCGCCTCCTGGAGGATCTTCGATGCGTTCTCACCGAGCACGTCGGGATACGTCGTGATGTTCTTGCTGGCGGCCAGCGTGCCGCCCTCGTCGACCCAGATCTGCTGGGCTTGGTCGGTGACCATGTACTGCATCAGCGCTCGCGCCTGGGGCGTGTCGTTGTACATCACGAAGGTGTCGAAGAAGCCTTCCACGTTGCCGGCGAATTCGTCGTTGAACTTCGGATGCGGGAAGAAGTTGAAGTCGTCACCTGCCTTGAGGCTCGGATCGTTCTGCACGAACATCGCGGGCATGAACGTCGCCTGCTCGAGGAACAGGCAGCCCGGCGGGTCGCTGAACAGCCCGTCGCCGCCCCGCTGGAAGTTCGTCGAAAGGACGTAATTGGTGCCGCCGTAGACCTTGTCGTTGGCGACCATCTGGCCGAACGCCTCATAGGCCTGCTTGATCTCGGGCGACGTCCACTTGTGCCGGCCCTCGTACCAGTCGATGTAGACCTGTTCGCCGGACTGGCGCATGACGATGTTGGCGAGGTCGTCCGACGCGGGCCAGCCTGACGCGTCGCCGGACTCGAACGCAGCGCAGAAGAGCTGCGTGGCAGGCGCAGGCGGGGTGGCCACCAAGGCGTCCCATGTCTCGGGAGCCGCACCGGTGTAGACCTTCGGGTTGTACCAGAGCAGGCCCTTGAGTTGCGACTTGACCATCAAGAGGTAGTGCTTGCCATCGATGAACCCGTAATTCGGGTCCTCCAGCAGGAGGCCCGGGAGCGTGTTCGCGAGGTAGGCGTCCATGTCGATGAAGTCCTCTAGGGGCTTCATGATCCCTTTCTGGGCCCATTCCTCGTAACGCTGCGGGTTCGGCGGGTTGGCGATGTCCGGCAGGCTCGTCCCAGCCGCCACGTTGTTGCTGAGCTGCAGGTCCTGGTCGCGGATGGTCAGCAGGTTGACCTGGATGCCTGTCTGATCGATGAACGGCTGGAGCACCGCCTGGAAGGCGCTGAGCTCCTCGCCGCCCCATGCGGTCCAGACGTTGAGCTGTCCGCCGAGCTGCCCACCGCTGGCGGAAGCGCTGGGACTCTCACCGCCGGGGCTGGCTGGTGGCGCTGCCGACGGGGAAGCCGCTCCGCCACCACATGCGGCCACGGCAAGGATCGCAGCGACCACGAGGGTTACGAGGCGCGACTCTCTTGTCCAGTTGCGTGCCACGTGTTGTACCTCCTCCATTCGTACGAATGACGTGGTGGACGCCGCAGGTCCGGCGCCCGGTAGCAAACCTCCGCTACGTGGCGACTCCTTTGCAGTGTACGCGCTGCGTGTAGCCGATGGCTGGGTCGCGGGGTTGACGGTCCGGGCGTTCTGTCGTCACACCGCCCCGGGAGCCGTCGCCTGGGACACGCGTCGGACCTCACAGACTCGCATCGTTCGTCGACACGTGTCACCTGCATCGTGGCACTCGCCCAAGGGCGCGTCAATACGTTCTCTCTCTTGACGGCCTTGGCGAACCGTGGTCACGATACGCGTGACACGTGCAGACCCCCACGATCGCGAGCGCGTCAACAGGGCCGATGCCCGGGCCTCGGCACGCCTCCCGGCTGCTGCAGAACCGCCTTAACCTGGCAGCGGCTGCGCCGCCCCGCTCGACTCCCGGACGATCAACTCTGTCGTGAGGATCTGGGCCGGCTCGCTGAGCGAGGTCGGATCGGAGATCGCAGCCAGGACGGCTCGAGCGGCGGCCGTGCCGATCTCGCCCGCCGGCACGCGAACGGTCGTCAGAGCCGGTTCGACGAACGTCGCGATGGACAGGTCGTCGAAGCCCACGATCGCGAGGTCCTCAGGTACCCGGACGCCGGCGACCTTCGCGGCCTTGAGCGCCCCCAGCGC
>DATBMM010000173.1:0-3429 GCA_036554825.1 Candidatus Limnocylindrales bacterium | reverse complement strand
CGGAACGGCCTCAATGTCGAGACGACCGTGTTCGAGGGCGACGGCAAGGTCATGCAGGCCCTCCAGGCCGGCCAGCTGGACGTCGGCTTCGGCGGCACGTCCGCGTTCGTCACGTCGCAGACCACGGACGTCCCGGTCGTCGGCCTGGCGGTCAACGCCGTGATCCTGACCGACGAGCTCGTCTCGACGGCGGACGTCAAGGACGCCGAATCCCTCAAGGGCAAGTGCGTCGCGGTGTCGACCTTCGGCGGCACGTCGCACGGCGCCGTCATCCTGTCGCTCGAAGCGCTCGGCCTGACGCCCGATGACGTGGTCATCACCGAGGTGGGTGGGCAGTCCGCCCGCATCGCGGCCCTGCAGGGCGGGGCGTGCGCGGCTGCTCCCGTCGACGCTGCGCGCCATCAGGAGATGGCCGACCTCGGCTTCAACTTCCTCGTCAACCTCAAGGAAGAGCAGCTGCCCTGGGGTCGGTCCGGCTTGGGTGTCACCGAGGCCTGGCTCGCCGAGAACCCCAATACCGCCACCGTGATCGCGGCCTCGGTCCTCGAGGCCCAGAACATGATGTGGACGGACGCTGACACGGCGGCCGAGCACTACGCCGAGTTCACCCAGAGCTCGGTCGAGGACGCGAAGGCGCTGATCATCGAGTTCCAGGGCATCGGCAACCGGCCGATGACGTGGACCGATGAGGCCTTCGAGAACCCGAAGCGTGTCCTGGCCGCAGTGAACCCGGATATGGCCGACGTGGCGGTCACGGATGCGTTCGACCGGTCGGTCCTCCAGAACCTGCAGGACATCGGCTTCTACGAGGCCAAGGGCATCCCCACCGAGTAACCCACGCTCCTCCACCGACCGCCCCCGGAGCCCCGCTCCGGGGGCGGTCGTCGTCCTGACGGAGGTCGAACATGTGTGAGACGGCGACGCCTACCGCCGACGGGACCGAACCTGGCCCGGCCGGCGGCGTCGCGCGGGTCATGGCGCTCGCCGACCTGCTGCCGATCGCCCGCGCGATCGCGAGCCAGGACGAGACCCGCCGAACGGCCGCCGGCTTCGTGGGCTACGGGGCCACGAGTCCCGGGGATCGTGTCCTCATCGGCGTGGACAGCCAGACGGACCCGGCCATCACCGACGCGGTGACGCGCGCACTGCGCGAGCGCGGCGCACACGTCGACGTTGTCGTCGCCGAGGTCGAGCCCGACCGGCCGTTCGACGACCTCGACGAGATCCGGGTCGCCATCCGGCGCCAGCCGTGGTCCGAGGCGCCTCGCCGCTGGGAGGGCATCCCGTGGGTCGAGGAGCTGGCCAAGGCACGTGGCTATGACCTGCTCGTCCACGGCAAGGGCGGCGCGATCCCCAAGACCGACCACCGCTATGAAGGCTTCCCGTGGGTCGTCCAGGACCACTTCGACGCGGGCAGCAACCTCTTCCCGCGGCCGCTCCATCGGCTCATCAACGAGGCGACGTGGTCGCGCATCACCGACAACCTCGGCGCGCGCCTCCTGCTCACCGACCCCGAGGGGACGGACCTGTCGCTGACGATCCTCGCCGCGCCATTCGATGGCACGACCCGTCACGACTACGGTCGCTCCCCGAAGTGGGGCCACCTGATGGCGCATCCGCCGACGCCGATCGAACCCGACGACGACACGACCGGCGTCATCGCCGGGACCCTCAACCACTTCAGCCGGCCGTTCCCGCGGATCGAGGTCGACGTCGAGAACGCGCGCATGACCGGCAGTCGAGGTGGCGGCGCCTACGGCGACGCCTGGCGTGACCTCGAGGCCGAGTCCCGGGACATCCAGTACCCGTGCTTCCCCGCGCCGGGACTGTTCTGGATCTGGGAGATCGCGATCGGGACCAACCCGAAGATCGCGCGCCCCGCCAACATCCGGAACCTGTCGTCGGGCGGGTTCGAGTGGGAGCGTCGGCGGGCCGGCATCATCCACTGCGGCCTCGGCACACGCTGGCGGTCCTCGGAGGAGGTGTGGGCCGGCGAGCGGCACCTCGTGTACGGCCACCTGCACGTCCACCTGATGCGGCCAACCCTCATCGTGCAGACGTCGACCGGCGACATCCCGGTCATCGAGGCGGGCCGCCTCAGCGCGTACGACGACCCGGCCGTACGCGACCTCGCCGCCAGGTTCGGAGACCCCGACCTGCTCCTCCACGATGACTGGATCCCGGACATCCCCGGCATCACGGTCCCAGGGTCGTACGAGGACTACTCCGCCGATCCGGCGCGGTTCGTCTATGGCCCCGAGCGGACAAGCGCATGAGACAGTGCTTCGACGATCGCGCGGTGGGCCGGAATGTAGACAATCTTGAGCACTTTGAGTACATTGGCGCCCACATCGTCCGCCCTGCGCTGGCGCCGCGACCGACCGCGGATCGCCCTGGGCGCCCGTACGCGAGGGTCCCATGACCGTCGAGACGGTCCGCTTCTACAGCCACGGCGATGCCCTCACGGGCACGCTCAAGTTGCCCGACGCTCGGCCGGCCGAAGGCCGCGTCCCGGCCGTCGTCCAAGGCCCGGGCTGGCTCGGTCTCCGTGAGGCCAAGGTTTACGAGCCGTACCACGACGTCCTTCTCGCCGAGGGTATCGCCGTGCTCGTCTTCGACTACCGGGGCTTCGGTGACTCCGAGGGCGATGCCACCTACCTCGATCCGATGGCCCAGGTGGAGGACTACCGCAGCGCGGCGAGCTACCTGCAGACCCGTGCCGAGATCGACCCCGCGCGCCTCGGCGCGTTCGGCTCCGGCGGCACCGGTGGGGGCAACGCGATCATCGCGGCCGGCATCGACGATCGATTCAAGGCGATGGTCAGCCAGGTGCCGATCTCGGATGGGCGCGAGTGGCTGCACCGGATGCGCAGCGAGCACGAGTGGCTCGACTTCCTCGAGCGCCTCCGCGCAGACCGTGCGACCCGTGCGACGACCGGCAAGAGCGAGCTCGTCGGACCGCGCGACGGCATCACCATCCCGACGCCCGAGCGGCGGGTGACGACGTTCAAGGCAGACGTCGACGACAAGGCGCCGAAGCTCGTGGCGCTTGCCAGCGCCGAGGCCATCATGGCGTATCGGCCGATCGACTACGTGAGCCGGATCTCGCCGCGGGCCTCGATGATCATCTGCGTCGAGAACGACGCGACCACGCCCGAGGACCAGAGCTACGCGCTCTACGAGGCGGCCGGGCAGCCCAAGCGGCTGGTCGTCCAGACGGGCACGACCCACTACGGGGCGTACGCGCAGTACCGCGACATCGTCGCACCGATGGTCGGGGAATGGTTCTGCCGCTACCTCACCGGCGGTGAGGTGCACGTCCACGAGGACGCGCCGGCCAGCAACGTCACCTACCTGAGCCGGCCGTGACGGGTCCGGCGCAGCGGCACGACCTGGTCATCGCCGGGGGGACGGTGGTCGGTCCGGACG
>DATBMM010000163.1:0-3820 GCA_036554825.1 Candidatus Limnocylindrales bacterium | reverse complement strand
ATCGCCCGGGCGGTCGTCGACGGCTCGCTGGTCGCGGTCGCTGGGGCATCCCCGGTGCTGACCGCCCTCGCGCTGAGCCTTGCGACGACCGCCGTCAGCCTCGTCGTCACGGTCGCCGTCGGGCTGCCGCTCGCGCTCATCCTCGCTCGCCGGACCTTCCGCGGGAAGTGGCTGGTCGAGGCGCTCGTCGACCTGCCGATCGTGCTCCCGCCGGCCGTCGCCGGGCTCGCCCTGCTGCTGGTGTTCGGCCGACGGGGACTGCTCGGCGACCCGCTCCAGGGCGCCGGGGTCGACATCGCGTTCACGACGCTCGCCGTGGTCCTGGCCCAGACCTTCGTCTCCGCGCCGTTCTTCGTCCGGGCCGCCAGGACGGGCATCGCCGGCGTCGACCGCGATCTCGAGGACGCCGCGCGCGTCGACGGCGCGTCGGAGGCTCAGGTCGTGAGACAGGTCACGCTGCCCCTCGCCGGGGCGTCGCTGGCGGCCGGCCTCGTGATGTGCTGGGCGCGCGCGCTCGGCGAGTTCGGGGCGACGATCATGTTCGCCGGCAACGTCGAAGGTCGGACCCAGACGCTGCCGCTCGTCGTCTATGCCCAGTTCCAGGGGGGCGAGCTCGACGCCTCGATCGCCGCCGCCTCGATCCTCGTCCTGGCCGCGCTCGGGGTCCTGGCGGCGGTGCGGGTGTTCCACTGGGGCCGCGCGCTGGACATCCGCGGAGCCGCCTGAGCCGCGCACCGACCCGCGCGCACGCATCCCGGGCCCGACCGGGACCTTCGGCCGACGCGATGGGTACCACTCAGTCCGGGTCGCGGACGGCACCGCGGCGGACCATGCATGGGACGCGCCCGAGTCGGTGGTGGGGCGCCTCCCCGTGCTCTGGAGTCGCTGTGCAGCAGGATCCGTCGTTCGACATCGAGATCATGGACAGCGGGGCGACGCCGCACCTGCTGCCGCCGATCCCGTCCGGCTGGAGCGATCCGCTCACCGGGACCGACGGCCCGCGCCTATGGGACCGCATCATCTCGAGCGAGGTCGCCCGCGTCGGCCGCTACCGGCGACCGGTGACCGTCGCGCTCGTCGACATCACCGGGATGGACGCGTACGCGCGCAAGTGGGGCATCGACGTCGCCGAGCGGCTGTTCGTCCAGCTCGCCCGGACGATCGCGGTGAACGTCCGCTCGAGCGACCACATCGCCCGCATCGACCGCACCCGGTTCGCCGTGCTGCTCACCGAGACCGACGAGATCGCGGCGATCAACGTCGTCGAGCGCGTCCGGGCGGCCTGTGAATACCAGCTCGGATCGTCGACGCTGGTGCGGATCGGCATCGGCTGGGCGGGGTCATCGACCACGACTGACCTGCGCCTCGCCATCCAGATCGCCGGCGCCCGGCTCCAGGAGGAGCTCGACGACCTCACCTGACGACTCGGCTCACGATCGACCGCCCGGCCGCATCGCGACCGGGCGGTCATCCCGAGCGATGTCGATCTAGCGGAGGGCCGCGACGGCCTCCCGGCTGGCTCGCCGCAGGACGGCGAGCGGGCTGCCATCGACGGTGTACGACTCGACGAGCAGCAGCCCGATGAGGGCAACCTCGATCGCCTTGTCGATGTAGGCGAGCTCGAAGCGGGCACCGAACGCCACCCAGCCGCCGATCGTCATGGCCGTGAAGCCGATCAGCCCGTAGCGCACCAGCCAGCGGATGCGGCGGACCGGTCCGGGCAGCACCATGGCAAGGACGAAGGCCACGTAGCCGGCGGCGTTCAGCAGGAACAGCGTGCCGCCGAGCCTGGCATGGATGACCGCGGTCGCGAGGGTCAGCCCGAGGATCGCGAGACGAACGATGACGGCGGAGGTCGGGACGCCGTGGGCCCTGTGGGCGGTGATCATGGCCGCTGACTCCTGTCGCTTGCCGGTACGTGCTATCTACCGGTAGCACGTATCCTGCGACAGAAACACGCTACTGTCAAGTAGCACGTAAGCGCGACGGTCGGAGCAGCCAGCCAGCGATCAGGATCGAGCGGCCTGGGTGCGTAGACGAGAAGGTCCCCTCCCGCCGGAATAGCGCCTCATCGCGGCGGAGTGGCCGCGCCAACGGGCCGGAGGGCCCGCACGACGGCCGGCTCGAGAATGAGCCCAAAAGTCGAGGCGGCTCCCGAAGGAGCCGCCTCGATGCTGTCCCGGTGAAGGAGTCCGTCACGAGGACGGACGCTTCTGCCACGCGCCAAGAGCATCTATCACGTCGGCTGTACCGACTACCCTGACCCTACCTACCCATGGCCTTGACGCTGGGGCAGCTTGGCTGACTGAGCAGCACCGCTATCGTACCTTCCGATGTCCCGATTTCCAAGGGTTTTGGCATAACGAACTGTGTAAATTCCTTAACCTTCGTGCGAGCCGAAGGTCCTAGCGGGGTTGCAACGGCATGACCATCCGAAACGATCCGTCGACCATCGCCGCCCAGGAGGCGGATCCCGACGCCGGGAGCGCGGAGCTCCTCCAGCATGCCGCCGACCTGGCGATCGACTACCGCGCCTCGCTGCCCGACCGGCGTGTCGGGGCGGCCCCCGGCCTGACCGCCGACGACCTGCGGGGACGCCTCGGCGGCCCGCTCCCGACCGGCCCGACCGATCCGCGCGAGGTGATCGACGCGCTCGCTGCCGGCGTCGACCCGGGCCTGATCGCCATCAGCGGGCCACGCTACTTCGGGTTCGTGATGGGTGGGTCGGTGCCGGCCGCGCTCGCCGCCGACTGGCTGACGTCGGCCTGGGACCAGAACGTCGGCCTGTACCTCGCCACGCCCGCGGCGGCGGTGGTCGAGGAGATCGTGGCGGATTGGCTCGTCGAGCTGCTCGGCTTGCCCGCCGGGACGACCGTCGGATTCGTGAGTGGCGCGACGATGGCCAACTTCACGGCCATGGCCGCGGCCCGCCACGGCGTCCTCCGCAGCGCGGGCTGGGACGTCGAGGAGCAGGGCTTGCAGGGTGCGCCGAGCGTGCGCGTCGTGGTCGGCGGTGACGCCCACGTCTCACTGATCAACGGGCTGCGGTACGTCGGCTTGGGGCGCGGCCGCGTCGAGCGCATCCCGTCCGACGACGAAGGGCGGATGGACGCCATGGCCCTGGCGGACGCGCTCCGCGGTCGGACGGAGCCGACGATCGTGGCGGCCCAGGCGGGCGACGTGAACACCGGGGCCTTCGATCCCCTCGAGCGCATCGTGCCGATCGTCCGGGAGCACCCCAATGCGTGGCTCCATGTCGACGGGGCGTTCGGCCTATGGGCGGCCACCAGCCCGCGTCTCCGTCACCTGGTGGCCGGTGTCGATGGTGCCGATTCGTGGGCCACGGACGCGCACAAGTGGCTCAACGTCCCGTACGACTCGGGCCTCGTGTTCGTCCGCGACGCCGCCGCGCACCGAGCCTCGATGGGCTTGGCCGCAGCCTATCTCCCGCCGGCGCCCGGCCAGGAGCGCGACCCGTTCGAGTACGTGCCGGAGATGTCACGCCGCGCCCGGGCGTTCCCGATCTACGCGGCGCTGCGGTCCCTTGGCGCGAGCGGGATCGCCGAGATGGTCGAGCGGGGCTGCGACCTTGCAGCGCGCATGGCGCGCCGGCTCGCGAACCACCCCGACATCCGGATCGTCAACGAGGTCGTCCTCAACCAGGTGCTGGTCGAGGTCGGCGACGCGGCGACGATGAAGGCCGTCGTCGATCGGGTCCAGGCCGACGGCGTGCTGTGGCTCGGCGGGACGACCTTCCACGGCACGCCGGCGCTGCGCATCTCGGTGTCGGGCTGGAACACGCGCGAGGCCGACGCCGATC
>DATBMM010000112.1:0-3883 GCA_036554825.1 Candidatus Limnocylindrales bacterium | reverse complement strand
CACGCTGGTCGAGTGGCCGGAGCGCCTCGGCGACGCGCTGCCGATCGATCGCCTCGACGTGCGCATCGACGGCACGGGCGACGATCCGCGCACGATCACGCTGATCGCCTGGACGGAGCGGTACCGGCGCTACCTCGAGGCCGCCGCATGAGCGACGCAGTCGCATGAGCGACCATGACGGCCGGCGACCGGCCATCCTGGCCGTGGACACGGCGACCACCACGGTCGTGGTCGCGACCGGCTCCCCGGACGGCGTCGCCGACGGCGTCTCGACGTGGGCCGCCGGCTACCGCCACGGCGAGACGTTGCTGCCCTCGATCGGCCGCATCCTCGGCGAGCAGAACATCCGCCGCTCGCGGCTGACGGGGATCGTGGTGGGCACGGGACCCGGGGCGTTCACGGGGCTGCGGGTCGGCATCGCCACCGCCAAGGGGATGGCCCACGGCCTCGGGATCCCCCTGGTCGGTGTGTCGACAGCCGAGGCCCTCCTTGCCGCGGCGGGTCTGCCGCGACCCGTCCTGCTGCTGCCCGCAGGCCCGACCGACCGGCTGGTCGTCCGGCCGGGCGAACGCCCGCTGCCGCTGCCGGCCGGCCTGGAGCCCGAGATCCGCGACGGCGAGACGCTGGTGGCGGTCGACCTGGAGGGCCGTGCTCCGGACGACGCGCTCGAACGCGGCGAGGCCGCTCGAGCCAGGCTCGGGCATGAGCTCATCCGGCTGGGCGCGGATCGCCTGCGCGCCGACACGCCGGCCGAGCTCGAGACGCTCGTCCCCGACTACGTCACGCTGCCGCGCGGGGTCCGCGCCGCCGACGGGACCGTCGCATGGTCGCGCGACCACCGGTAAGGCTCGTCATCGAGTCGATGCGGCTCGATGACCTGCCGGCCGTCCACGCCATCGAGCAGGCCAGCTTCACGGCGCCGTGGCCGCCGCACGCGTACCGCAGCGAGCTCGAGTCGAACCGCCTGGCGCACTACCTCGTGGCCCGCGTCGGGGACGCGGTCGCGGCGTACGGGGGGATGTGGCTGATGGTCGACGAGGCGCACATCACGACCTTCGCGGTGCATCCTGCCTGGCGCCGGCAGCGGATCGGTGAGCGGTTGCTCCTCGCGTTCCTCGACCTGGCGACGGACCAGGGCGCGCACGAGGCGACGCTCGAGGTCCGGCTGTCCAACCTCGCGGCGCGCAAGTTGTACGAGAAGTACGGGTTCAGGCCCGTCGGCCTGCGACCGCGCTACTACAGCGACGATCACGAGGACGCGCTGATCATGACGACGTCGCCGCTGTCCGATGCGCGGATGCGTGAGCGCATCGCGCGGTTGCGCGACGAGCTCGATGCGTCGCCGGCGCCGTCAGCTCCGGACGAGGCCGAGGCGTGAGCGGGCCACTCCTGCTGTCGATCGAGTCGTCGTGCGACGAGACGGGCATCGCCGTGGTCGAGGGCGGCCGACGAATCATGAGCAACGTCGTCGCCTCGCAGGTCGCCCTCCACGCCCCGACCGGCGGCATCGTCCCGGAGCTCGCGGCGCGCGCCCACCTGCGCTGGATCGTCCCCACGCTCGACGAGGCGTGGGCCGCCGCGGGCATCCGATGGCGGGACCTCGACGGGATCGCGGTGACGTACGGGCCGGGGCTGGCCGGCTCGCTGCTGGTCGGGATCAACTTCGCCAAGGCCCTCTCGTGGGTCCACGATATGCCCCTCGTCGGCGTCAACCACCTCGAGGGGCACGTGTACGCCGCCTGGCTGCTCGATCCGGGGGAGGACGAGACGTCCAAGGTCGAACCGGTCTTCCCGCTGGTCGCCCTGGTCGTGTCGGGCGGCCATACGTTCCTGGCGGAGATGACCGACCACCTGACGTACCGGCTGCTCGGGACGACCGTCGATGACGCCGCCGGCGAGGCGTTCGACAAGGTCGGCCGGTTGCTCGGTCTCGGCTACCCGGGCGGTCCGGCGATCCAGAAGGCCGCCGAGGGGGCCGTCCGCCGCGACGTGCGGTTCCCGCGGGCGTGGATGGGCGACTCGTACGACCTCAGCTTCTCCGGGCTCAAGACCGCCGCCCGCCGGATCGTGGCCGATGCCCGGGCCGAGGAGGGGATCGACCCCGACGATGCCGAGACCCCGCTCGGCGAGGCGACGACCGCCGAGCTGGCGTGGGGCTTCCAGGACGCCGTGGTCGACGTGCTCGCGACGAAGGCCGCGCGTGCGGCTCGCGAGATCGGTGCGCGGTCGATCATCTTGGGCGGCGGTGTGGCGGCGAACGCCTGCTTGCGCGAACGGCTGGCCGGCGAGGCGCAGGAGCTCGGCGTCCCCTTGATCGTGCCGCGGCCCGGGCTGTGCACGGATAACGGGGCGATGATCGGCGCGGCCGGCGCTCGACGCTTCGAGGCCGGCGAGCGCGCCGCGCTCGACCTCGACGCGCGTCCGTCGCTGCCGCTGGCGCGCCGCTGAGGGCGCGATGAGCCGGCGGTCGTGAGCGCGCCGACGAGCATCGACCCCGCCGACGTCCGGGCGACCCTGCGAGCCGCCGGGCTGCGCGCCCGGCACGCGCTGTCCCAGAACTTCCTCGCCGACGCCGACGTCCTCTCGGCGATCCTCGCGGAAGCCGCACCGACCCCGGGGAGTGGCGTGCTCGAGATCGGGCCGGGGCTCGGCCTGCTGACCGGCGGGCTCCTGGAGGCGGGTGCCGCCGTCACCGCGGTCGAGCTCGACGCGGGGTTGGCCGCGTTCCTGCGCGACCGTTTCGCCGAGCCGCTGGACGCCGGCCAGCTGCGGCTGGTGGAAGGCGACGCGCTCGACCAGGACCTCGTCCGGCTGGTCGCGACCCCCTATGACGTGGTCGCGAACCTCCCGTACCACATCACCTCGCCGATCCTCCACGCCCTCCTCGGTGGACCGCCGCGGCCGCGCCGGCTCGTCCTGATGGTCCAACGGGAGGTGGCCGAGCGGATCGCCGCACCGCCGGGGAAGATGAGCTACCTGTCGGTGTTCGTGCAGTACCACGCCCGGGTCCGCGTGGCGTTCCGCGTCCCCCCGGACGCCTTCGAACCGGAGCCGGCGGTCGAGTCGGCGGTCATCGTGGTCGAGCCGTACGAGGCCGATGACCGGCTCAGCCCGACCGACGAGGACGAGCTGTGGCGACTCGTCCAGGCGGCGTTCCGCGAGCGCCGCAAGATGCTCCACAACGTGCTGTCGCGTCAGCTCCCGATCGACGCGGCGACGGTGGACCGAGCGCTGGCCGCCACGAACATCGCTCCGGACCGCCGGCCGCAGACGCTGGCCGTCGGCGAGTGGCTGGCCCTGCGCGAGACGCTGACGCCGATCCCGGCCGACCGCCGCGGACAGCGCTCGTGACCGACGCCGCGCATCGTGCGCCGGTCGTCCGGCTCGCACCGGCGAAGCTCAACCTGACCCTGGCCGTGATCGGCCGCCGCGCCGACGGCTTCCACGACCTCCATTCGGTGTTCGTCCCGCTCGCGCTGCACGACCGGTTGAGCGTGGCGCCCGCCGGCACGGGCGGGACCGACACGCTGCATGTGACCGGGCTCGACGCCGGTCCGAGGGAGGACAACCTGGTCCTGCGCGCGATCGCCGCGGCGCGCGATGCCGTCGGCACGGGTCCGATGCGGCCGGCGACGCCGCCGCTCGCCGCCCGCCTGGAGAAGCACATCCCGGTCGCGGCCGGGCTCGGTGGCGGCTCGTCGGACGCGGCCGCGGCGTTCGACGCCGCCCTCGAGGCCTGGGGTGCCACGGATGCCGTCGACCCCGATCGATGGCGGGCGGCCGCCGCATCGGTCGGCTCGGACGTGCCGTTCTTCATGGTCGCCGGACCGGCGCTCGTGGAGGGCCGCGGTGAGCGCGTGACGCCGCTGACCGGCGTCCACGG
>DATBMM010000175.1:0-2399 GCA_036554825.1 Candidatus Limnocylindrales bacterium | reverse complement strand
CGCCCGGTCGCCGACGCGGCCGGGCGTATCCTTTCGCCCGACACCCCAGGAGGAGGCAAATCGCTTGACCGTCGCCGACCGCCCCGCCACCGCCGCCGACGCCACCGCTCGTATCGAAGCCGCCAAGTCGAGTGGTATCCGCTTCATCCAGCTCCAGTTCACCGACATCATCGGCCACGTCAAGGCCGTCACGATCCCGATCCATCAGCTCGAGGGGTCCGTCAAGCACGGCACCTGGTTCGACGGGTCGTCGATCGAGGGCTTCACCCGCATCGCCGAGTCCGACCAGTACCTGATGCCGGACATGGAGACGTTCGCGGAGATCCCCTGGCAGCCCGGCTCGGGGCCGCGCGGTACCGCCCGCGTCATCTGCGACGTCTTCACGCCGAACGGCGAGCCGTTCGTCGGCGACCCGCGCCGGGTGCTCCGCCGTCAGGTCGAGCGGGCCCAGAAGCTGGGCTATGTCGTCAACACCGGCCCAGAGCTGGAGTTCTTCCTGTTCCGGCGTGGCGACGACGGCGCGATCGAGCCCTTGCCGCACGACCAGGCAGGCTACTTCGACTTCTCGACTGACCTCGCCCAGGAGATCCGGCAGGACATGGTCGATGCCCTCGAGGCGTTCGGGATCCGGGTCGAAGCCGCCCATCACGAGGTGGCCGTGGGGCAGCACGAGATCGACTTCGAGTACTCGGATGCGCTGCGCACGGCCGACAACGCCATCACCTTCAAGTTCGCGTTGAAAGCCATCGCCCAGCAGCACGGGCTCTATGCCACGTTCATGCCCAAGCCGATCCACGGCATCAACGGCTCGGGCATGCACACCCACCAGTCGCTGTATTCGATCGCCGAGAGCCGGAACGCGTTCGCCGACGCGTCGAACCCATACGGCCTGTCGGACGTCGCGCGCTCGTACATGGCCGGGATCCTGGCCCACGCGCGCGGCATGATCGCGGTGCTGGCGCCGCTCGTGAACTCGTACAAGCGGCTCGTGCCGGGCTATGAGGCACCGACCTACCTGACCTGGGGTCGCACCAACCGGTCCGCATTGATCCGCGTGCCGATGGTGTCGCCCGGCAAGTCGATCGAGGGGACCCGTTGCGAGGTGCGCTGCCCGGACCCGGCGTCGAACACGTACCTGGCCTTCGCGGCGATGATCGCCGCCGGTCTGGACGGGGTCGAGAAGGGCCTGCAGCTGTCAGAGCCGGTCGAGGAATCGCTGTTCGAGATGGACGCGGTGCGCATCGCCGAGAAGGGCATCCGCGAGCTGCCCGGGACGCTCGGCGAGGCGCTCGACGAGCTCGAGCGCGACGACGTCATCCGCGAGGCCCTCGGCGACCACATCTTCAACCACTACGTCGACGCCAAGCGCGCCGAGTGGGACGAGTACCGGACGCAGGTCTCCGACTGGGAGGTCGACCGCTACCTCGACGAGTTCTAGCACTCCGCTCCTCGCCAGCTGGCCCACGAGCAGACAAGCTCGGAGGAGGACGTCCCGGGTACCTCGGTATCGACATCAGGAATCATCCACCGGGTGGATGCGTGTGTGGGGGTGTCGCCCAGGCTCGCGACGGCGCGCGCTTCGCATCCATCCCGCGGATGGCGCAAGCATCGCGCCTGGCATTCGCCGGACGGATCGCGAGTGGCCGATCTCGCAGCGGAGGCGATTCGGACAACCCCCATTCGCCGGGTGGATGATTCCGGACGGCGGTAGGGAAGACCCCTGCGATCCGCGGGTGAGGGTCGGATACGCACGGGCGAAGGGCTGACGCCCACGATGCCGCCATGGTCCATGAAGACGATGCTGCTCGGGTCCTCGGGCGTGAGGTGCGCCGCGCTCGGCACGCGGCCCGGCTGCGCCAACGGGATGTCGCTGAGCAGGTCGGTCTCTCCCAGCCCTCGATCAGTCGCCTCGAGCTCGGTCGAGGTGGTTCCGCCAGCCTCGACACGTGGCAGGCCGTCGCTCGCGCTGTGCACGGGCGCCTCGACATCGACCTGATATCGAGTGATGGCGGCAGGTCGCCGCACGCGGACCGCACGACGCGATGCCACCGCATGATCACCTCCAGCGCACAGGCAGGTGGCTGGACGGGCGTGACCATCCTCAGACACGACGCGGTGGGATCCGAGCTAGAGACCCGGCTCGCGAGACCCGCGACGGCCCGACGAGGCCGCCCGGAAGTGGCTGTGATCCACGTCTGGGACGACGTCACGGCGGTGGTGGGCCTCATCCGCTGCCTCGCTGAACGCCTCGAGGCCGAGGCGTCGGCCGATCCATCCGGGATCGCCGTCGGCGGCCTCGTGATCATCCCGTCCACGTTCGCGAACAGGCGCCGCATCAGTGAGGTGCGATCGGAGCTCCGAGACGCGTTTCCCGCCTTCGGGGCCGACTGGTATGCCGC
>DATBMM010000311.1:0-2728 GCA_036554825.1 Candidatus Limnocylindrales bacterium | reverse complement strand
TCACGGCCCGCGTCGTCGCCGTCCACAAGGAGACGTCGATCGTGCGCGGCCCGGACGGCGTGGACCGGCCGGCCATCGTGTCCGGCCGCTTCCGGTTCGAGGCGCTTGCGCCATCGGACTACCCGGCGGTCGGTGACTGGGTGACGGTCGCCAACGGCCACGACCCCTCGGGCGATCCCGCTGTCATCTCCGCCGTCCTCCCGCGCCGGTCCGCCTTCGTCCGCAATGCGGCGGATGCGACCCGGCGGTCGGCGGGCCACCTCGTCGATGAGCAGGTGCTGGCCGCCAACGTCGACGTGGCCTTCCTGGTCGCCGGCCTCGACCACGACTTCAATCTCCGCCGCCTCGAGCGTTACCTCGCGGTTGCCTGGTCGAGCGGCACCCG
Organism: Candidatus Limnocylindrales bacterium; assembly: GCA_036554825.1. Lineage (GTDB taxonomy): Bacteria > Chloroflexota > Limnocylindria > Limnocylindrales > CSP1-4 > SPCO01. The sequence goes on along the minus strand of DATBMM010000311.1, from coordinate 2,343 downwards.
TCCGATCATCGTCCTCAACAAGGCCGATGTCGCCATCGATCTCGACCAGCGACTGCTCGAGGTCGAGTCGATCGCGCCGGCCGTGCCGATCGTGGTCCTCTCGGCCCTGACCGGCGATCACGTCTCCGACCTCGCGGTGTATCTCGGACCAGACCAGACCGCGGTCGTGCTCGGCTCGTCGGGCGTGGGCAAGTCGACGCTAGTGAACGCACTCCTCGGCGAGCAGCGACAGGCGACCGCGGCCGTCCGCGAAGACGACTCGCGGGGTCGCCACACGACCACGCACCGGGAGCTGTTCGCGCTGCCGAGCGGCGCCTTCCTCATCGATACGCCGGGCATCCGGTCGCTGGAGGTCGCCGGCGCCGACGAGGGCATCGAGACCGCGTTCGATGACGTCGGCGAGCTCGCAGCGGCGTGCCGGTTCAGCGACTGCCGCCACCAGGGCGAGCCCGGCTGCGCGGTCCAGGCGGCGATCGACGAGGGCCGCCTCAGCCAGGCGCGCTTCGCGAGCCACCAGAAGCTCGAGCGCGAGCTCGCCCACGCCGAGCGCAAGGGCGATGCACGGGCACAGGCCGAGGAGCGTCGTCGCTGGAAGCACATCCACAAGCAGGTCTCACGCCACATGCAGCACAAGTACGGGGAGGCACGCTGATGCTCGAGAGCGAGACGGCGCACACCTGGCTCGAGCTCGCGGACGGCCCGCGGCTCGACGGCCTGCGCTTCCGGCGGCCGGATGGCACCGAGGCCGACTACGAGGCGGCCGCGGCGCTGCTGCGGGCGACCTGCGCGGCGGATGGCATCCCCTGGGCACCGACGGCAACCAACCTGCGGGAGGAGATGGAGGGCTCGTCGACCATGGACCCGGCCCGTGACGCCATCGTCGCCGAGATCGACGGGACGGTGGTCGCACTCGCCTCCGTCGAGCGGGCGCTGCGCTCGGGGCAGCCGATGTACGACCTGCACGGCGACGTCGCTCCCGACCATCGCCGGCGCGGCATCGGTCGAGCCCTGCTCCACGAGAACCTGCGCCGGGCGATCGAGCGAGCCGGCGAACACGGTGATCCATTCCCGCTGACGGTGCGCGGCTTCGCGGACGACGGTGAGATCGGTCACCGTGCCCTTCTCGAGTCCGAGGGGTTCAGCATCAACCGCTGGTTCTTCCTCATGCGCCGACCGACCCTCGACGATATCCCGGAGGCACCGCTTCCGGACGGCGTCGAGCTCCGACCGGTCACGCCGGCCCACCACCGGGCGATCTTCGATGCCGAGTTCGAGGCCTTCCGCGACCACTGGCAACCGCACGACTACGACGAGGCGGAGTTCGACAGCCTGTACAAGAAGGCCGATCTCGATACCGATCTGTGGGTCGTGGCGTGGGACGGTGACGAGATCGCCGGAGTGGTCCAGAACTGGATCTGGGCCGACGAGAACGAGAAGCTCGGCGTCAAACGCGGCTGGCTCGAGCACATCAGCGTCCGCCGTCCATGGCGTCGCCGGGGCCTCGGGCGGGCGATCACCGCGGAATCCCTCCGCCGACTGCGCGCGGCAGGCATGACCGACGCGATGCTCGGCGTCGATGCCGAGAACCCGACCGGTGCCCTCGGCCTGTACGAGGGCCTCGGTTTCGAGGTGTCGCAGCGTGCCGCGGCGTACGTCCGGCACGTGGAACGCTGACCGGCAGACGCTCCGACGACGCGGTGGCATGATGACCGGACGCGTTGGAGGATCCGGTCATGCGTTCCTACCTGATCGTGGCCAACCAGACGCTGACGAGCGAGTCGCTGCGTGAGGCGATCACCGCGAGGCTCGCCGACGGACCCGTGCAGGCCTACGTGGTCGTCCCGATGGCCGCCGGCAGCCGGCTGCACAACTGGGACGAGGGTCCGGCACGGTCCACCGCCCAGGAGCGGCTCGACGACATGCTCGAGCGGCTGCGCGAGATGGGGGTCGACGCCGATGGTGAAGTCGGCGACCGCGACCCGGTGATGGCCGTGCGCGATGCGCTGCGCCGTCGCGAGGTCGACGAGGTCATCGTCTCGACGCTGCCGCGCGGCGTGTCGCGCTGGCTGGGCGAGGACGTCCCGAGCCGGCTTCGTGATTCGGTGCGGGTGCCCGTCACCGTCGTGACGCAGGAGCGGCCTGCCGGGAGTTAGGCGAACAGCCGCCTTTCGGCGCGGACGAGCTCCAGCCAGGGCCGCTCGCGGCCGATGGTCGTCTCACCGCCATGGCCCGGGTACACCCGCACGCGGTCCTCGAGCTCCATCAGGCGCACGAGCGAGGCGACCATCGCGTCCGGGTCGCCGCCCGGCAGGTCGACCCGACCCCAGCCGCCGGCGAACAGGG
>DATBMM010000327.1:0-5998 GCA_036554825.1 Candidatus Limnocylindrales bacterium | reverse complement strand
GATCCGCGGGCGCGGACGGGCTCGAGCGAGGTCACCATCGTCGATGTCGTGGCCGACGGCTATCGACTCCGGCTGGTCGACCATCCGCCGGCCTTCGACCGGGCCGGCTACTACGGCGATGCGGCCGGCGACTATGCCGACAATGCGTGGCGGTTCGGGCTGTACGTGCGGGCCTCGCTCGAGGCGCTTCGTGCCGAGGGCCGGCCGGTCGACGTGATCCACGCGCACGACTGGCAGGCGGGGCCGGCCGGCATCTTCCGCGAGCGGCAGTACCGCGACGACCCCGTCATCGGCGCGGCGGCGCTCGTCACGACGCTCCACAACCTCGCGTACCACGGCTGGACGTGGAACGCCGACCTGCCACAGCTCGGGCTCCGGCCCGGCGATGGCGCGCCCGGGCAGAACGAGGATGGGATCGACCTGCTGGCCGCCGGGATCGAGGCAGCCGAGATCGTCAACACGGTGTCGCCGACGTATGCCCGCGAGGCGCTGACGCCAGCGTTCGGCATGGGTCTGGATCCGCTCCTGCGATCGAAGGGCGACCGCTTCTTCGGGATCCTCAACGGGCTCGACACCGTCGTCTGGAACCCGGCCGACGATCCCGCGCTCGCGGCGCCGTACTCGCGACGCGATCTCGGCGGCAAGGCCGTCTGCCGGGCCGATCTCCTCGGCCGCAACGGGATGGACCCGGCCGATCGTGGGCCGGTGATCGGCATGGTCGGGCGCCTCGATCCACAGAAGGGCTTCGACCTGCTCGCAGGCGCCGCCCCGGGCCTCCTCGAGCGGGGCGCGCGACTGGTCGTCCAGGGCGCCGGCGACCCGTCGCTCGCAGATCCGTTCCGGGAGCTTGCTGCGGCGTCGCCCGGGAAGGTCGCGTTCATCGAACGCTTCGATCGGGACATGGCGCGCCGCATCTATGCCGGCGCCGACTTCTTCGCGATGCCGTCCCGTTTCGAGCCGTCCGGCCAGGGACAGATGATCGCGATGCGCTACGGCACCCCGCCGATCGTCCGGCGCACCGGCGGCCTCGCCGACACGGTGGTGGATGTGACGCGCCAGCCCGGCGCGGGCACCGGTTTCGTCTTCGAGCCAGCGACGCCCGAGGCGCTGCTCGAAGCCGCCGATCGCGCGTTCGCATCGCGGGCCGCCGGCGGCGCAGTCTGGGCCCGGCTGATCGATCGGGCGATGGCTGCCGACTTCGACTGGTCGCAGGCTTCGGCTCCGCGCTACGCCGAGGCGTACCGGCGAGCGATCGCGCTCCGGCGGGGGACCGCCTAGCCGGGAGTCACGCGGCTTGGTCCAAGGGCTCGCAGGAAGGCGGCGACCGTCTCGTCGGGATGCGTCCGCTGTGGCGAGTGCGGCCCACCGGCGATGGTGATGACGTGTCCCTCGCCGACGATCTCGGCGAACGCCGCGGCTGCCTCGTCGTCGACGTAGCTGCCGGTCGCCGGTTCGCCACGGACGACCCAGATGTCGAGGCCGGCTGCTGCGGGATCGCGCAGATCGCGGAGGCCACCATCCCAGTCGCCGTTGTCGAGGAGGACCGACCGCGCGGCGTCGAAGTCGAGCTCGAGGATGCTCTGGGCCATCGCCCGGACGTCGCCGTCGTGCAGCGACGGGTCGGTCTCTCGGATCGCCGCAGCAGCCTCCTCGAGGGTCGCGACGGGCTGCTGCTTCGGGTCGCTGGCCTCGAGCGCGATGCGCGCGTGCGACAGGACCGGTGGGTCGAGAAGGACCAGCGTCGACGGTCGGATGCCGGCGATGGGCAGGGCGGCGGCGGTGACGGCTCCCCAGCTGTGGCCGATGACCTGAAGGGGCGGCACGTCGAGCCCTGCGCCACGGACGAAGGTCGTGAGGTGTGCCGCGTTGTCACGAAACCGGTGATGGCCCTGCCAGTGCCCGGTGCGCCCGTGCCCGGCCTGGTCGACGGCCGTCACGCGTCGGCCGCTCGCAGCCAGGGCAGGCCCGACACGCCACCACACGGCCGCCGAGGCCGTCACGCCGTGGATCAGCAGCAACGGCCGATCCGCCGGATCGCCCCAGGTGATCGCGGACCACGGGATGCCGCCGGCCTCGACCGTGACGCGCTCGCCTGGATCGGGATCGGCCAGCGCCGCGGCGACCGGCTGGGGCAGGCTCGTCAGCGTCACGGGCGGACCGTAGCAGGTCGGGTCCGGGGCACGTGGCCCGGGTAGAATCCGGCTCCCAGCCACCTGCGGAGGTCGTCGCCGACATGGCCAACCAGTTCGTCGTCCAGCTGAAGAACGAGCCGGGCGCCATGGCGACCCTGGCCGAGGCCCTCGCGTCGCGTGGCGTCGACCTGCGCGCCATCGGCGGCGGGAGCATCGGGGACTCGGGGCACGTGATCATGACGACCGCCGACGATGACACGACCAAGGCCGTGCTCGACGAGATGGCCTACGTGTACATCGAGGGTGAGTCGCTCGTGACCGAGGTCGATGACAAGCCGGGCGGGATGGCGCGGCTGTCACGGGCCCTCGCCGATGCGGGCGTGAACATCCACGGACACCTCTTCCTCGGGCGCTGGGGCGACCGCGCCATGTTCGCCTTCGTGGTCGACAAGCCAGACGTCGCTCGACCGATCCTCGAGCGCAAGGGCTGACGCCGCCCGATCCGTCGCCGCGACCCATGGACGCCACCGAGCGCTACCTGTTCGACCTGAACGGGTTCCTGGTGCTGCCCGGAGCGCTGTCCGCGGACGCGGTCCGCGAGATCGACGCGCTCATGGACGAGCGGATCAGCCACGACGTCGCCCCGGACGCGACGACCCATCGATTCGCCGATGTGCTGGACTGGGGGCCGGCGGTTCGGGCGCTCATCGACCACGAGCCGATCCTGCCGTACCTCGACGAGATCCTTGGGACGGGTTACCGGCTCGACCACGACTACGCCGACCTCATCAGACACGGCAAGGGCCCGATCGGCACGCGGTTGCACGGTGGCGCCGTCCCGTTCGACCCCGGTCAGTCGTACACGTTCGTCGAGGGGCGTCCGCGGTCCGGACTGCTGGTCGTCGCGTACAACCTGCGCGATGTGGATCCGGGCGACGGTGGCTTCGGCTGCGTGCCGGGCAGCCACAAGGCGAACCTGCCGTTCCCCGATGAGTGGCGAGAGCTCGAGCAGGACCTCGACGGGCTGGTCCGGCCGGTGACCGGGCCGGCCGGGACCGCGATCCTCTTCACGGAGGCGATGACCCACGGGACCCTGCCGTGGCGCGGGGCCGGCGAGCGGCGGACGCTGTTCCTGAAGTACGACCCCGGGCCGATCGCCTGGGGCGCGACGTTCTACGACCGCGACCGCTGGCCTGACCTGACGGCCCGGCAGCGGGCGATCCTGGAGACGCCGAACGCCCGGTACCAGGGCCGTCCGACGGCATGAGGACGCCCGGCACGAGGGTCCGTGCCGGGCGTGGGAAGCGGGGAGGGCGCTATTCCGCCGACTCCGGACTCTCCTCGACGGACGTCGTGACGTCCTCGGAGCGGACCGGCTCCTCGAAAGTCAGTTCCAGGATCCGGTCGAAGCCGAGGGCGTCGGAGTTCGCGGGCGGCGCGTCCTGGACGAACGCGAGGTGGACCGTGCCACCGACCCGGGTGATGTTCAGGCGCACGACCTCGTCGCGCGGCAGACCGACCCACACGACGCGGAGCGTCTCGGCGTCGATGTTCTCGACCTTCACGTCGCCCCAGCGGACGGACATGCCGTCACCGGGGTTGCCGGACTCGGCGTCGATGACCTCGCCGGTGTCGTCGTCGATCTCGACCGAGACGTCGTGACCGGTCAGGTCCTGGAGGGCGACCTTGGTGGGGCCGTCGGCCGGCGGGTCGCTCGGCTCGGGGCTCGGCTCCTCGCTCGGTGGCGTCGTCGGAGCGACGGTGGGCGGGACGCTGGGGCTCGCGACGGGAGGGTCGCTCGGGGACGGTGAGGGCGATGGGGCAGCGCCGCGACCAAAGGCGGCGCTGGCGGCAAGCGCGACGACGGAGGCGAGGACGATCGCGCCCAGCAGCGCGGCGATCGTGCGGGAGGTGGAGCTTGACATGGCGGGCGGTTCCTTCTAGAGCGATCGATCCGGGGACTAGGCGCCGGACCTGCGCTCATGAAACCGTTTGCACAGCTCGGGTACCACCGACGCCGGTAGTCGACCGCGCAAGGACATTCGTCGATAGCGGGCATCGCCAGATATCACTCGACTCCGTGGTACGCTCACGTTCGGTGCGGGAGTAGCTCAGTTGGTGGAGCGGCGGCCTTCCAAGCCGCATGTCGCGGGTTCGAGTCCCGTCTCCCGCTCCAATCCCCTTCGTTGATCCGCGGTCGGCGCTACCGCTCGCGAACGAACCCCGTCAGCGGCCGTCGACCGGTGCCCGGTCCAGAGCGCGGCCGTCGCGCCTCAGCCGTCGGGTGGCCGATGGAGACGATGGTCCTGACGAAGGCTGGGGGCGTCACCCCGAGGAGCTCACCGACGGCCGGCTGCTCCGGCTTCTCCGCCCAGCCGATGCCCGCACCGAGGTCCATGGCACCGGCGGCGATCAGGATCCGCTCGGCGACACGACCCTCGTCGTAGGCGTCCGACTCGGCGTCCTCGCCGGGCATCTGGATCGCGATCGCGAGCGGTGCCTTGCCGACGTGCCGGGCGTAGTGCGACAGCTCCCCGATGCGTCGTCGGGTGCTCGCATCGCGGATGACGATGAAGGTCCAGGGCTGCATGTTCTCTGAGCTGCCCGTCCAGCGACAGACCTCGAGGATCGCCTGGATATCGGTCTCGGCGACGGGCTCCTCGGTGAAGCGACGGACCTGGCGCGTGCGCCGCAGGGCCCGCAGGACGATGTCGCGCGCCGTCCGCCCATCGTCCATGGCCGGAGTCTAGGCGGCGCCCATCGCCAGGAGCACCACCCCGACGGCGACGGCCGCGATCCCGGTCCACTGCACGCGTCCGAGCCGCTCCCCAAGGAACAGCCACGCGATGAGGGCGGCAGCCGTTGCGAACTGCGCCGCGAGCGCCGAGGTCACCGCGATGCTCGCCTGCGCGCCCCAGGCGACTGCCAGCGATCCGCCGACTTCGCCGACGCCCGACACGATCACGAAGGGCAACGCCGGACGCGTGACCCGGAACCGGCGCGCGGCGAGGAGCGGCAGCGTGATCAGCGTCAGGCCGACGACCCGTGGCGGCAGGATCGCCCAGCCGATCGCCACGTCGGCCCCGATCCGCCCAGTCGAGTAGAGGCTGACGCCGAACGCCAGGCCGGCGAGCGTGCCGAAGAGGATCGCCCGCCCGGTCGATCGAGGCCCGCTGGCCTCGGCCGGGTCAGGTCCGAGCGCCGCCAGGACGACGCCGATGCCGACCACCGCGACGCCGATGGCCTCGACCGCCAGCAGCGCCTCGCCGGCCGCCATCGACATGACCGCAGCGATCGCCCCCTCGGAGGAGGCGAGCGCGCCGACGATGCCGACTTTGCCCGCACGCAGGCCTGTGTACACGAAGAGCAAGCCGAAGACGTTGCCGAGGCCGGCCAGCGCGAGGTAGGGCAGCGAGTCGGCGCTCGGACGCGTCGAACCCACCATGAGCAGGGCGAGCGGCACCACCACGATGGTGCTCACGAGCATGACGCCGGCCAGCGTCGGGAGCGCGCCGATCAGCCGGGAGGCGCGCGCAGAGGACAGCAGCGTCGCGGTGAAGCAGGCAGCGGCCAGCAGCCCGCCCATGACGGCGGTCATGCGAACGGGATCCGGCAGGCTGCGTCCATCGGCCGCCGAGCATAGGTGACGGCGAGGGCTCGTCGTGTCTGGCCGCCAACGTCGGGGCCCGTTTCCGGACTCTCGGCTATCGTCCCGCCGTGGCGACTCCCCGGAAGGCGCGGATCATCGGCGACCGCTACCAGCTCGGCCGGGTCATCGGCCGGGGCGGGATGGCGACGATCCACGAGGCGATGGACCTCCGGCTCGAGCGTCCGGTCGCCGTCAAGCTGCTCCGTCCCGAGGTGGC
>DATBMM010000273.1:0-8969 GCA_036554825.1 Candidatus Limnocylindrales bacterium | reverse complement strand
GGATCGCAGAAGCAGGTGATCGGCTTCTCGCAGGCGAACGGCAGCGACGAGTGGCGGACGAACCAGAACAAGAAGGTGGCGGAGAACTGCAACCCCGTCGCGCAGACGCTCATCTCGGACGCGCTCGGTGACGATGCCGTCCAGTCGAGTCACGTGGACGAGTTCGTGAGCCGACCGGTCAGCGTGCTGCTGCTCACGCCCAACACGGCTGCGGGCCTGACCGAGGCGGCCAAGCGAGCCCTCGACAAGAAGGTCCCGGTCATCACGCTCGACCGCAGCGTCGACGTCGAGGTCACCCAGCACATCGGCGCCGACAACAAGCTGATCGGCAAGACCGCCGCCGAGTACGTCAGCAAGACGATCCTCGGTGGCGCGGGCGGCAAGGTGATCGAGATCCAGGGGACGGCGGGCGCTTCGGCCACCACCGACCGTCACGACGAGTTCGTGAACTGGCTCGCCGCCAACGATCCGAAGGTGGAGATCGTCGACAGCGTCGTCGCGGACTACAAGCGTGAGAACGCCCTGACCGCGATGAACGACCTCCTGCAGAAGCACGGGCCGGGCGAGGTCGACGTGATCTACACCCACAACGACGCGATGGCCCTCGGCGTCGTCGCCGCACTCGAGACCGCCAACCGGCTCGACGAGTTCAAGGTCGTCGGCATCGACGGCCAGAACGAGGCCATCCAGGCGATCAAGGACGGCAAGATCGTCGTGACGTTCACGTACGACAACGCCGGCAAGGAAGCCTGTGAGACGGCGGCCAAGCTGCTCAAGGGCGAGACCGTCGAGAAGCAATGGGTCCTGCCGACCAACACGATCGACGCCGCGAACGTCGACGAGTGGCTCGGCAAGGGCTTCTAGGAGTCCCGGCCCAGCGGGCCGGATCGTGGATCGGGAACGTGGCCGTCTCCTCCGCCGCGTTCCCGATGCCACGTCGGTGGGAACGCGATGACTGACGCCCAGCGGATCGCCTCGTCCGACCGCATCCTCGAGATGCGCGGCATCGACAAGGTGTTCCCGGGCGTCCATGCCCTCCACGCCGTCGACCTCGTCGTCCACGCCGGCGAGATCCTCGGGCTCGTGGGCGAGAACGGCGCCGGCAAGTCGACCTTGATCAAGATCCTCTCGGGCGCGTACGGACGCGATGCCGGCGAGATCCTCATCGGCGGTCAGCCCGTCGGCGCTGCCAGCCCGAACGAGATGATCCGACGGGGCGTCGCGGTGATCTACCAGGAGCCCGCGCTCGCATCCCACCTGTCGGTCGCCGAGAACATCTTCATGGGCCGTCTGCCGACCAGCCGGTTCGGGATCGTCGATCGTCGGCGGTTGGTCGAGGACACGGCCGTCGTCGCTGAGCGCCTCGGCCTCGACCTCGATCCGAACGTCCGCGTTGGCACGCTGAGCGTCGCTCGCCGCCAGATGGTCGAGATCGCCAAGGCGTTGTCGCGCGACGCCCGGCTGATCGTGCTCGACGAGCCGTCAGCGGTGCTCGCCGATGCCGAGCTGGAGGGGTTGATCCGAGTGATGCGGCGCCTGGCCGAGAAGGGCGTGGCGTTCATCTACATCTCGCACCGACTCGATGAGGTCTTCCGCATCACCGACCGGGTGACCGTCATGAAGGATGGCCGGGTCGTCGCCACGGAACGAACGACCGACCTGACCGCCGACCACCTCGTGCGTCTCATGGTCGGTCGTGACCTTGGCCACATCTACGGGGAGCGGCCTGAGCGGCCGGTGGGCGAGGTCGCCCTCGAGGTCACCGGGCTGACCCGATCCGGCGCATTCGAGGACGTCGATCTCGAGGTGAGGGCCGGCGAGATCCTCGGGATCGCGGGGCTGGCCGGGTCGGGTCGGACCGAGGTGCTGCGCGCCATCCACGGCGCCGATCCGATCGAGGCCGGGACCATCAGGCTGTTCGGCCGCGAGGTAGCCATCCGGTCACCGCGCGATTCGATCGCGCTCGGGATCGGGTTGTTGACCGAGGACCGCAAGGCCGACGGACTCCTCCTGCTCCAGGCGGTGGGCACGAACATGACGATCTCCCGGATGGATGACGTCGCCCCAGATGGTGTGATCCGGACCGTCCGCGAGCGCCGGGTGGTCGACAGCTACATCAGCCGGCTCGCGATCCGGACGCCCAGCGGGTCCACCCCGGCGCGCAACCTGTCGGGAGGCAACCAGCAGAAGGTGATCCTCGCCAAGTGGCTCAACGCGCGGTGTCGGATCCTGCTGATCGACGAGCCGACCCGGGGCGTCGATGTCGGCGCCAAGCGCGAGATCTACGCGCTGCTTCGCGACCTAGCCGCGCGTGGCACGGCGATCGTCATGGTCTCGTCGGAACTGCCTGAAGTGATCGGGGTGAGCGATCGGATCGCCGTGATGCGCGAGGGCCGGATCGTCGTCACGCTGGACGCCCGCGAGGCGACCGAGGAGCGGGTGATGGCCCACGCCACGAAGGTCGCGGCGTGAGCGACGGCTTCACCACCGTCTACGGGCGCAACCTCCTCGCCGAGTTGCCGAACTTCGTCCACCCGCCCTATCTCGTCGTGACCATGGACGATCTCTGGCCCGTCTTCGCGGCGACGGTCGAGGGTCCGGGGCTCGCCGGCGTGCATCGCGTGACGACGCTCGAGGTCGACGACCTGGAGGCGATGCTCGAGGAGTTGCCAGCCGCAGCGTCCGTCGTCGGGCTTGGTGGCGGTCAGGCGATCGACGTCGCCAAGTTCATCGCGTGGCGGCGACGGCTGCCGCTGTTCCAGGTGCCGACGGCGATGACCGTCAATGCGCCCTTCGGGCATCGCGCCGGGCTGCGACGCGACGGGGTGGTCCGGTATCTCGGGTATGCGATCCCCGAGTCCGTCTATGTCGACTTCGACATCATCGCCGGTGCTCCCGCGGGCCTGAACCGGGCTGGCGTCGGGGACATCCTGTGCTACCACACAGCGCACCTGGACTGGCGCCTGACGCACGACCTCGGCAAGGAAGAGCGGCAGTGGCCGTACGACGTGCGACTGGTCGCGGAGGCCCGCCTGCGACTGGACGCCGTGCTCGCTGCGCTCGACGAGATCCACGACGTGACGGACGGCGGGATCCGCACCCTGATGGACGCCCATCGCTGGGGCGGGCAGACATTCCATGCCGCAGGCTGGAACCCACGCCACATCGAAGGCGTCGAGCACTTCTTCTTCTACAACCTCGAGAAGCGGACCGGCCGCCACTTCATCCACGGGCAGCCGGTGGGTCTGGGCATCGTGCTCGGCTCCGTGATGCACGGCGTCGGCGCTGACGAGATGGTCGCCGCCCTCGCCCGGGCCGGGGTCGATATCCGGCCTGAGGCCATGGGTGTGACCTGGGCCGACGTCGAGGCGGCGATGCAGACCCTCGGCGCGTTCGTGCGCGAGGCGGGCCTGTGGCACTCGATCGCCGATGAGCGGCCCGTCGACCAGGCCGTCATCGCGGAGGTCCGTGACCGCGTGGAGCGAGCGTACGGGCCATGGGCGCAACGCGGATGAGGGTCGGGATCACGCTCCCCCAGGGATGCGACCGCGAGTTCCTGGGGCTCGATGGCGTGACGGCCTGGTCGCGCACGGTCGACGCCGCGCGCCAGGCTGAAGCGCTCGGGTTCGAATCGCTCTGGCTGTACGACCATTTCCAGGTCGACCCCCCGCTCGTCGACGCGCCGGTGTTCGAGCCGTTCGTCGAGTTGACCGGGATCGCCGGCGTCACGTCGCGGGCGAGACTCGGGCACCTCGTTCTGGCGGCGGCCTACCGGCCGGCCGGGCTGACCGCGAAGATGCTCTCCACCCTCGACGTGATCTCAGGTGGGCGTGCCGAGCTGGGCATCGGGGCCGGCTGGAAAGAGGACGAGTGGCGCGCGTACGGCTACGGCTTTCCTGATGCCCGTGAACGACTGGCCATCCTGGCCGATCATCTCGAGGTGATCAGCCGGATGCTCGGGCCGGGCCATGCCACGTGGGCCGGTCGGTACGCCTCGGTCGACGACGCCATCCACGAGCCGAAGATGGCGGGCAGTCACATCCCGGTGGTCATCGGCGGCAACGGTCCGAACGTCACCTGGCGGCTGGCTGCGCGGTTCGCCGACGAACTGAACCTGGACGCGGTCATGCCGGACGAGGTGGAGCGCGCCCTGCCGGTGATCGCGTCTCGCTGCGAGGAGATCGGCCGCGATCCCGCGACGCTGCGCGTCTCCGTCCATGTGTGGGGCCGTCCGGACGCGCCGGCAGGCGCGGACCGCCGCGAGCGCCTCCGGCAGTTCCGGGACGCCGGCGTCGCGCGTGTGATGCTGCAGGGCTTCGCCGCGGCCTCTGACCCGGGGCACCTCGAACGGGTCGCCGACGACTGCGCCGCCGTCGGGCTGCTGGAGGCTGCGCCCTAGCGTTTCCGGGGCGCCGTCATCGCGCGACACCCGGGCCATCGTCATCCGTCGCATGCGGCGTGACATCCGTCGGGGCATGGGCCGCGACCCTTGCCCGCATCGCCGGCCCACGGTGGGGACGGAGGATTTGGGCGCCCCCAGACCTCCTCCGTTGCACCTCACCGAAAGGATCACACGATGGCCCTCGCACGCACGCCTGCCTTCGTCGCCACGCCCAACGACCTCACCGCCTTCGTCGCCGGCATCACCGGCACGGTCATCCGGCCCGAGGACGACGCCTACGAGACGGCGCGCGAGGTCCACAACGCGACGATCGACCGTCGCCCGATGCTGATCGTCCAGGCGGTGTCCGCCGCCGATGTCGCGCGGACGGTCCTGTTCGCCCGCGAGACCGGCCTCGAACTGGCCGTCCGGGGCGGCGCCCACAGCCTCGCCGGCTACGGGACGAGCGAAGGCGGCATCGTCCTCGACCTCGGCCAGATGAAGGGCTTGCACATCGACCCGGTCCGCCGCCTGGCCTGGGCACAGGCCGGGCTGCGCGCCGGCGAGTACACCGCAGCCGCGGCCCGGCATGGCCTCGCGACGCCGTTCGGTGACACCGGCAGCGTCGGCCTCGGTGGCTTGACGCTCGGCGGCGGTATCGGCTGGCTCGTGCGCAAGTACGGCCTCACCATCGACGCGCTCGTGTCGGTCGAGATCGTCACGGCCGACGGCCGCATCGTCATCGCGAGCGCGTCGGAGAACCCCGACCTGTTCTGGGCGGTCCGCGGTGGCGGCGGCAACTTCGGCGTCGTGACCCGGTTCCAGTTCCGCCTGTACCCGGTCTCGGACATCCTCGGCGGCGCCCTGTTCCTGCCGCCGACCCGCGAGGTCCTGCGCGGCCTGGAGGCGGTCGCGGCCGCCGCGCCCGAGGCGCTCACGACCATCTCGACGCTGATGCCGGCGCCACCGGCGCCGTTCATCCCCGAGACGGTGCACGGAAAGCTGACCCTCGTCGTGATGTTCGTCTACGACGGTGATCCGGAGTCGGGGCAGGCGGCGCTCGAGCCCTTCCGGGCCCTCGCCACGCCGCTGGCCGAGATGGTCATGCCGATGCCCTACGTCGGCATCTACGAGCTGCTCAAGGATGCCGAGCAGCGCGGCTCGGCCTCGCACCGTTCGCTGTTCCTCGAGACCCTCGATGATGAGGCGATCGACATCATCCTCGAGCGGATGGCTGCCCCGAGCTCGCCGGCGGCGATGACCCAGATCCGGATCCTCGGCGGCCAGATGGCGCGGGTGTCGTCCGACGCCACGGCGTTCGCGCATCGCGACGCCAAGGTGATGGTCGTGCTCATCACGCCGTTCGAGGACGTGGCCGAGACGCCGCTCCATGCCGCGTGGACGCAGTCCTACTACGAGGCCCTGCGGCCGCGTTCGACCGGCGTCTACTCGAACTTCCTCGAGGCCGAGGGCGAGGTTCGCGTCCGCGAGGCCTATCCCGACGCCACGTACCGGCGGCTGGCGGAGGTCAAGCGCCGCTACGACCCGAGCAACACCTTCCGGCTCAACCAGAACATCGTCCCGGCCGCGTCGGTCGCCTGACCCCGGCGCGCCACTTGACGCCGACTCCCCCACGCGGGAGGGTCGGCGTCGCTCGTTCGTGCGCGCCGCTACTTCGCCGGAAGCGTCTGGCCGAACGCGATGGCCCGACGGACCCAGTCGTCGAGGGCCGCATCGTCGGCCACGACGTCGGGGGGCAACGTCGCGTAGCCCTTCATCGGCTTGCCCGCCATCGGCTCGAACGGGGCGGCACCCGGGACCGCGAGCAACGCCTCCCGATCGACATCGGGCAGCCGGATCATCCACTGCTCGGAGAACAGTCCCGTGACGAGGTTGCCGCCGACGAACAGGGCCGGGTAGCCGAACATCTTGCGTCGCTCGGCCTCCGGGAAGCGCTGCGCGACGGCATCGAAGCGGGCGACAAGTGCGGGTGACGACTTGACGAACTTCGGCATGCTCAGATCCCCTCGATGCGACGCGGGGCGAGGCGCGGGCCGTAGCTCGGCGCCCGCACGCCGCTGAGCTCCAGCAGCCGCACCACCAGCGCGCGCCGTCCCCGATACGGTTCGAGCAGCTCCAGCATGCGCGTATCGGTCGCGCGCGGCTCGCCAGCCAGCGCATAGGCGACCAGGTGCGGGAGGTGGAAGTCGCCGACGCTCACCGCGTCCACGTCCCCGAGCACGCGCACCCCGACCTCGGCCACGGTCCACGGGCCGATGCCGGGAACCGCTCGGAGCCGCGCATAGGCGGCCTCGAGCGGCGCGTCCGTCAGCCGTTCGAAGGTCGTGGCGTGGCGGGCCACCGTCCGGATCAGGTCGGCGCGGCGGCGCTCGACGCCGAGGGGGTGGAATGCCCAATAGGGGAGGTCCGCCAGCGTCGTCGCGGACGGCAGGAGACGCAGACCGAGCTCCACGGGCCCCGGCGCCGGCTCGCCGTACTGGCGCACGAGGCCGTGCCACGCCCGGTGCGCCTCCGTACCGGTGACCTTCTGTTCGAGGATCGCCGGCACGAGCGACTCCATGATCGCCCCGGTCCGCAGGATGCGGACGCCGGGCCGCCGCCGCGCGAGTCCTGAGATCCGGGGGTCGTCGGTATCGACCAGGTCGCCGGTCGACGGTCCGAAGAGCCGCGTGACCCGGTCGAGCGCAGCGTCGACGCCCGGGCCCCAGCCATCCGCCCGGACGCGGCCGGTCCCGGCGAGCGTGAGGCCCACGGTCGCCGGTCCACGGTCGGTCCGGGTCGCGAACCACGCCCGGTCGCGGGCCAGTCGGATGGTGCGATCCCCGTTGCCGCGGACGAGTGGGCCGAGCGATCCGACGAGGTCGAGTGGCCCGTCGAGATCGAGCATGAGCGTGGCGTCGGGCCGGGGCACGCAGCGAGTCTGTCACGTCTGCGATATGCGCGCGAGGTGGGCCACGCAGGTCACGAAATCCGCACCGATGGTACTGTCGGGGAGACGTGCGACGCCCCAGGGTCGTCGCGAGGATGGCGCTCATCGCCATGTTCGCCGCGGTCGCCGTCCCCGGACCGGTGGGTTCATGGGTCCCCAGCCCGCAGCGAACCCCCTCCGTCGATCTCTCCGCGTCCGTGGAGATGGTCGCGTCCGTCCGTGGGCCGGTGACGACGACTCGGTCCTTCGATCCACGTGCCCGCTCCGCGGGTGCTCTGGATCAACGCTCGAAGCTGTTCGAGCCTGACACCGCGAACGAGCCGCCCCGGGCTCGGCCGAAGGCTACCCAGCCCGACGCGTCCGTTCGCGTGGTCCAGCGACCGCGCTGGCGGTTCGATGGGAACGTCTCCTGGTACGGCCCCGGTTTCTACGGCAACCGCACGGCGTGCGGGCTGCGGATGTCACGGTCGCTCATCGGCGTCGCCCATCGGACGCTCCCGTGCGGCACGAAGGTCTCGTTCAAGAACCCGGTGAACGGTCGCGTCGTGACCACCCGGGTGGTCGACCGCGGGCCGTACGTCCGTGGTCGGCAGTGGGACCTGACCGCCGGTCTGTGCCTGGCCCTCGATCACTGCTACACCGGCAGCCTGTACTGGAAGTCGGGCGGCCGCTAGGCCCCTCGTCCGACCAACACCGTCGATCGGCGGGTGACGCAGGTGGACAAGACCGAAGGATAGCCGCGTGACGGCTATCCTCCGGGAGCGGCGCTGAGTGTCCGGTCGGGCGACCGGGACGGTGCTACTGCAGGTAGAAGATCTGATCGACCGCCACCTTCGGGTGCCCGGAGGTGCCCGAGACGACGATCCGGATCGAGTGGTTGCCGACGCTCGACCAGCTGTACGCGAAGACGAGCTTGCGGTCGACGGTGGTCGACGAGAACGTGTTCACGGTCTTCACCAGGCGACCGTCGATGTACACCTTGGCCTGCCCGCTGCTCGGGCTGAGGCGGCTGTACCAGCCGACCCGATTGCCTCGGAAGCTGACCGTGGCCGTGGAGTTCTTGGTCGACGAGATGCGGGCCTTGCCACCGATGTAGACGGCTGAATTGGACAGCGACCAGGACCCCGTGAACCGCATGTTCGGGTTCGACTCGCTCACGCTGACCGTCCTGAACGTCGCGCTGCAACGCGCGGACGCGCTGATGTTGTCGCCATTGTCGACGGACCGGACGCAGAACCGGTACGTGATGGCCGAGTTCGGCAGGTCGAGCGACAGGCCGGGAGCCGCCGATGCGGGGACGGTCGCGTAATCCGCGAGCGCACCGCCATTGACGGACCGCTGCACGCGGTATTCCTTGATCCCGCTTCCACCGGCGTTGTCCGTCGCCGCCGGCCACTCGACGCGCACCGGGATGCCGAAGCGCCCGGAGCCGAAGATCCGATGACTCACCGAGGTCGGGGCATTCGGGGCCGTGACGTCGTCCGTCAGCTCGATGGTGTCGCTCGCTGTCGACGACCAGTTGCCGGCGCCGTCACGCCACTCGACGTACACCGTCTTGGTCCCCAGACCGGCGGTCAGGTTCCACGAGATCGGCGAGGTGTAGAGGTACGTGGTGCTGTTGCTCATGTCCGCGTTGTT
>DATBMM010000210.1:0-9142 GCA_036554825.1 Candidatus Limnocylindrales bacterium | reverse complement strand
CGGGACCGAGTTCGGCATCGCGGTCGTCGTCGCGAGCCACCTGCTCGGCGAGATCGAACGTGTCTGCGACCACCTCGTCGCGGTCGATGCCGGCCGGCTCATCCGGTCTGCGGCGCTGACCTCGTTCACCGAGCGGACAGGGACCCTCGCCGTCGACGTCGAGGAAGGAGCCCCACGGCTGGCGGCGGCCCTGGTGGCTGCCGGTCTCGACGCCGTGTCCGACGGACGGACGGTGCTCATCGAGCTCGGCGACGAGCGACCCTGGGATCTCGTCCGCGACACGGTCGCCGACCTCGGTCTCCCACTCGTCCGCATCGAGCAGCGCCGCCGCGGTCTCGAGGAGCTGTTCCAGTGACCGGGCACGTGGCGCCCAGCGCGCCTCCCGCGCCGACCGGCGTGCCCGCTGCGCCGACCGGCAACATCTACGACCTCGGGTATCGGGGCTATGACGGTCCGCGGTACGGCCGGCTGACCGTCGCCCTTGCGCTGCTGCGCCAGTCGCTCCAGGAGGCGTTCGGCATCGGCCGCGGCGGTCGAGCGAAGATCGCCCCCTTCCTGCTGCTGGCGCTCAACACCCTGCCGGCGCTCCTCGCGGTCGGTATCACGGCGCTGGTGCGGCAGGCGGGTGGCGGCGACGTCCTCGGTGACGCCAACCCGATCCGTCACGACACCTACTGGAGCCTGACCTCGACGCTGGTGATGCTCTTCTGCGCCGCACAGGCGCCTGAGCTGTTCGGGCGGGACCAGCGGTACGGGGTGCTGCCGCTGTACTTCTCACGGGTCCTGACGCGGCTCGACTACGCCCTCGCCCGGACCGGGGGCCTGTTCATCGCGATCCTGATCGTGACACTCAGCCCGCAGCTGGTGCTGACGATCGGGGCGATCCTGGGTGCCGCGGATCCGGTCACGGGACTCCGCGACGAGCTGCCGGAGATCCCGCGCTATCTCGCGGTCTGCCTGCTCGGCTCCGCGACCTTCGCGGGCGTCAGTGCTGTCGTCGCCTCCTACACCCCCAGGCGGGCCTACTCCGTGGCCGGGATCATCGCCTTGTTCATCGTGCCGCCGATCATCGTGAGCATCATCGCGGCTTTGTCCGTCCCGGACATCGCCCGGGTGCTCCTGCTGGCCAGCCCGAGCGACGTCATCGACGGCGTGAACGGCGTGCTCTACGGACCGCTCCGGATCGCCGGGGAGACGATCGTCGTCGCCACGCTCGACGGCTGGGTCTACGTCGTGACCGCGCTGGGGTACGTCGTCGGCTCGTTGGCGATCCTCGTGCGCCGCTACCTGACCATCACGGTATGAGCACGGTCGTCCCCGCCCTCCAGCTCGATCACGTCTCGCGTTGGTACGGCAACGTCGTGGCCGTCAACGATGTGTCGTTCGCGCTGGGTGCGGGCGTGACGGGGTTGCTCGGTCCCAACGGGGCAGGGAAGAGCACCCTCCTCCACCTCCTCGCCGGGCTGTTGGCGCCGTCGGCCGGTACGGTCCACATCGGGGGCCGGGTCGCGTTCGGCGACCCGATGGTCTATTCGATGGTCGGACTGGTGCCCGAGCGGGAGGCCGTCCCGGGCTACCTGACCGGGCGTGAGTTCGTGCGCTTCAACGCTGATCTGCAAGGCGTCGCGGACGCCTCCGCGGTCACGGACGGCGTCATCGCCACGGTCGAGCTGACGGACGCCGCCGACAGGTCCATCCGGACCTACTCGAAGGGGATGCGGCAGCGGATCAAGCTGGCTGCCGCCCTCGTGCACGAGCCATCGATCCTGCTGCTGGACGAGCCCTTCAACGGCCTCGACCCACGCCAGCGACTGCACATGATGGAACTGCTTCGCAGGATGGCGGCCCAGGGCCGCGCGATCTTGTTCTCGTCGCACATCCTCGAGGAGGTCGAGCGACTTGCGGAAGCCATCCTCGTGATGTTCGCCGGGCGACTGGCGGCGTCGGGCGACTTCCGGTCGATCCGGCGGCTGATGACCGACCGACCGCATCGCTTCACGATCCGCTCCTCCGATGACCGGGCGCTCGGCGCCGCGTTGCTGTCCGACCCGGCCGTCTTCGGCGTCGACCTGCTCGACGGCCGGCTCGCCGTGCAGGCCTCGGACCTCGGGGCGTTCGCGCGGATCGTGGCGCCGGTCGCGCGCGCGGCCGGGATCCGGCTCCACGAACTGACCCCGACGGATGACACGCTCGAGAGCGTCTTCAGCTACCTGGTCCGGCGATGAGGGCGTTCGTTGCGATCGTCGGCGTCACGGCGCGTGCCCTGGCCGGTCGGCGGCGGACATTGCTGATCGCGTTGCTCGCCTGGTTGCCGGTCCTCCTCGCGATCCTCGTCCGGATCGGCGGCGGCCGCCCCGACGCGCCCGAGATCCTCGATGCCCTTGTGATCCGGACCGTCTGCCCGCTCGTCGCCCTCGTCGTCGGGACCGGTGCGATCGGCTCTGAGATCGAGGACGGCACGCTCGTGTTCCAGCTCATCAAGCCGTTGCCGCGCTGGCTGGTCGCGCTGGCCAAGGGGCTGGTGGCGGCCTTCGTGACGTCCGTCCTCATCGTGCCGCCGATGGTCGTGACGGGCCTGCTCCTCGGCGGGCTCGGGCCGGACGCGATCCAGACGACCGGCGGCTTCGCGCTGGCGGGCCTCGTGGGTGGGTCGGCGTACGCGATCGGGTTCACGGCCCTCGGCGTGATCACCGGCCGAGCGCTGATCGTGGGACTGGGCTATACGCTCATCTGGGAGGGCGTTCTGGCGGGCATCCTCGAGGGCACGCGGTTCCTCTCGGTGCGGCAGGCGACGCTCGGTGTCGCCGCGGCGCTGACGGGCGAGGACGTCGGGGAGGAGCCGCTGGCGGCCGTCCTCTCGATCGGCATCCTGGTCGTGGTGACCGTCGGCGGGCTGGCCCTGACCACGCTCTCGCTGCGGCGGTTCCAGCTCCGCACCGCCGACTGACCTCCTCGCGCCCGAGGGAGGTCTTGACGCTTCCGATCGATGCCGACTAGCATCGCCGAGTAAAGCGCGCTTGCGCATTTGACTCATGATGACTTGCGGAGTTGACGACGGATGGACCTCGGAGCCCTGTCGAGCGGCCTGCTCACCGGTCTGCGTGAGGGCGTGGAAGCGGCGCTGATCATCGCCATCATCTGCGCGTACCTGGCGAAGACCGGCAACCAGCGGGAGTTCCCGAAGGTGTTCGCCGGCGCCGGTGTCGCCATCGCGCTGAGCCTCGTCCTGGGCCTGATCCTGTACGTCCAGGTCGGCGGGCTCGAGGAGCCCTACGAGCAGATCTTCGAGGCGATCACGCTGTTCGCCGCCGCCGCGGTCGTCACCTGGATGCTGTTCTGGATGCGCCGACAGGCCCGCCACGTGAAGGGCGAGCTGCAGGCGGCGGTCGATCGCGCGCTGGACCAGGGCTCCGTGTTGGCCCTCGCCGTCCTCGCGTTCGTGGCCGTGATCCGCGAGGGCCTCGAAACCTCGCTCTTCCTCGTCGGCCAGGCGAACTCGGCCGACCAGGGAGCGATCTGGGTCCTCGTGGGTGCCCTCATCGGTCTCGCCATCGCCGCGGTCCTCGGCGTCGGCTTCTACCAGGGCTCCCGCCGTCTGAACCTCGCGACGTTCTTCCGCTGGACGGGCGTGGGGCTCATCTTCATCGCCGCCGGGCTGGTGTCGGTCGGCGTGCACGAGCTCATCGAGATCGGCGTGATCCCGTTCGGCACGCAGCCGCTGTTCGACCTGTCGGGCGTGCTGCCCCACAGCGCCGACGGCGGCAATGTCCTGGGACAGTTCCTGCGGGCGATCTTCGGCTACTCGGCGACGCCGGAGGTCACGACCTTCGTCGCCTGGCTGAGCTACGTGATCGTCGTGCTGTACCTGTTCCTGCGCCCGATGAAGCCGACGGCTCCGGCGTCGGTCGAGTCCTCGGCGGCCGCAGCCTGACCGACCGCATCTTGCTGGCCTCAGGGCCGTTCGAGGCCGTGGCTCGTCAGGAACGCATCGTCGGATAGGATCGATCCAGTCGGGCCGTCGCCGACGATGTGGCCCTCGTCCATGACCACCGTCCGCTCGAAGATCTCCGCGACCAGCCGCATGTCATGCGTCGAGATCAAGAGCGTCTGATCGAGCGTCTGCAGCAGGCCGATCAGGTCGCGCCGTCCACGGGGATCAAGTCCGGCCGTCGGTTCATCGAAGACCAGCACGGTCGGGTCCATCGACAGGACGGTCGCCAGGGCGACTCGCTTGCGCTGGCCGAGTGACAGCCGTTGAGGGATGCGTCGTTCCGTGCCGGTCATGCCGACGACCCCCAGCGCCCGCTCGACCCGGTCATGGATCTCGGAGGCCGGGTACCCGAGGTGGATGGGTCCGAATGCGACATCCTCGAAGACGGTCGGGCTGAACAGCTGATCGTCGGGATCCTGGAAGACCAGCCCGACCTCGGCACGGACGCGTTTGATGGTCGAGCGGTCGACCGGCTGGCCGCCGATCCGCACCGTCCCATGCGACGGCGTATGGATGCCGTTGAGATGGAGCATCAGGGTGCTCTTGCCGGCGCCGTTGGGTCCCACCAGGGCGACCTTCTCGCCGGGTTCGACCCGCAGATCGATGCCGTGGAGCGCCTCGAAGCCGTCCGGGTACGTGAAATGCAGGTGCTCGACCTCGACGCGGCCGGCCGCAGCCGCGTCGGTGCCGGCCACGGCAGGGTGACGATGATCGTGGGCGTGCCCGTCGTCGTCGTGGACGTGCTCGTGCACGTGGGGCTGCCGGAACGGCGACGTCACCAGCGGGGTCCCCAGATCTGCGCCGCGACCTCGTAGACCACGAGGGCGCCGAGCGCCACCGTGAACCAGATGAGTGCACGTGGCTCCAGCCGAGGCCCGTGGAGGTATCGGAGTTCCCCATCGAAGCCCCGTGCCTGCATCGCCGCGTAGACCCGCTCGCTGCGTTCGTACGAGCGGAGGAACAACGAGCCGACCATCGAACCGGTGACTCGCCCACGCCAGAGGAGGGATCCGCCCGCCCCCGTCGCGCCGCGATCCGCCGAGCGCGAGGCACGTGCCCTGTTCATCCGGTGGGCCTCGTCACCGAGGACCCCGAGGTAGCGGTACATGAAGCTGATGATCGCGATCAGGATGCGTGGAAGCCGCAGCTCCCGGAGACCGTCGACGAGATCGTGGAACGGTGTCGTGAAGGACAGGAGCAACGCGGCCTGGACGCTGACCCAACTCTTGAGGGCGATCGTCGTGAACTGGCGGAAGCCCTCCTGACTGATCGCGACGGTGAGCGGCCCCATGTCGATCACGGCCAGGTGCGGGGCCCCTCGGGTGAACACCAGGGGAAGCGCGGCCAGCATGAATGGCAGGGCGAAGAACGCGCTGCGGGCCGTGCGCAACGGTCCCAACTGCGCCGACCAGCTCACGACGACGATGGCGCTCCACGCCACGAGCAGCGCGACGTACGACCCGATCGGCAGCAGGGTGACCGCCAGGATGAAGGCGATCACCATCAGGAATTTCAGGCGCGCGTCAGCCGCGTGCAGCCAGCTCGGACGGGCGACGTAGCGATCGAGTACCAGGGTATCTCCGGGCGGCCGAGGTCAGGATCCGCGCCGCTGCCGGAGCAACCAGGATGCACCGACCATCAGGACGAACACGATGACCACCCCGACGATGCCCGCCAGGATCGTGGACAGCGCCGGATCGTCGATGCCGGGGAACGTGTAGTCCGGGATGATCGAGTACACGGCGTCCTGCGCGGTCGCGAGGAACCCGTGTTCACCGGCGACCCACTCGAGTCCATCCGGATCGCCCGAGGCCAGGGGCGCCAGGATCACCACGACCAGCAGCGCGATGCCGAGTCCCGCGACCCACCAGTAGCGTCGCAGCGAGCCCATCGCGACCTCCTCAGGCGCGGGCCGCGGCGGGTGGTCGGGTCGACCCGAGTCCCGCATCGCGAAGGGTGAACAGGTCCCGTCGGGTCACGGCGATGAAGCCGAGGGCGGCCATCGTGATCACCGCCTCGCCGATCCCGATGAGGGCGTGGATGCCGACCATCGTGGGAAGGGCGATCGCGAGGTCCGTGGTGCCAGAGATCGCCAGTTGCACCGAGATAGCGGCAGCACCGGCGACGACCGCTGTCCATGCGGCGATCCCGGCAGCCGGAAGTCGCGCTCGATCCTCCCCGCCCAGCAATCGGCATGCGACGCGGTAGACCTGGTACCCGCCGAGCGTGCCGATGACACCCATGTTGAAGATGTTCGCGCCGAGGACCAGCAGGCCTCCGTCCTGGTACACGAGGGCCTGGACGCCGACCACGGTCGCCATCACGAGCGTCGCGGCCCACGGGCCGAGCAGCACAGCGGCCAGCACCCCGCCGAGAAGGTGGCCGGACGTGCCGCCCACGACCTGGAAGTTGAACATCTGGGCTGCGAAGATGAAGGCCGCCATGACGCCCATCAGCGGCGTCGCCTGCTCGACGAGCGTCCCGTTGGTCTTCCGCACGGCGATGCCCAGGATGATCAACGTCATCACCCACATGGCAAGCGCGACAGGGACCGACAGGAACCCGTCGGGCGCGTGGAGCTGCGGCGTCACCGGTCCGTCAAGTCCAGGTCCACTGATCGCCAGCCTCATCGGGGTCCTCGCCTCTTGTACTCCGGTCCTTGGGTCGAACATCGTAGGGGATACGAGTCGATATCGCAACAGGTTGCATCTGCGGTGTGTCGCGCCTGTCGCCCTATACTTCGCGCCATGCGCGCGACAGGATCACCCGCCCAGTGGACCCCCGACCTCGGCCGCCCGTGGGCCGGCATCCCCGACCAGCTGCGGGCACGTGGTCTGCGCTGGACCCCGCAACGCCGGACCCTGGTCGAGGTGCTGTCCCAGGCCGACGGGCACGTGACCGGGGCGGAGCTCGTCGAGCGCTGCCGGTCCATCGATCCGGCGACGATCCCGTCGACCGTGTACCGGACGCTGGACGTCCTCGAGGATCTCGGCGTCATCCGCCACAGCCACGGAGCCGACGGTCGCGAGGAGTTCCACGTGTTGCCGGCCGCCGAGCATGCCCACCTGTACTGCCGGGTCTGTTCCGGATCGTGGGAGCTCACGACCGACGACCCGGTCGTGGTCACGGCGGTCGACGCGGTCCGCGCGGGCCACGGCTTCGAGATCGACGTCCCGCATCTCACCCTCACCGGCGTCTGCGCCACCTGCCGGGCCGCCGGCGCCGATGCCTGAGCTGACCCCCGACCTCGTCGAGCGGTTCTACGGGATCCTGGCGATCGCCGCGATCACGGCCATCGTCATCGTCATCGCCCTTCGGGTGCTGGCCATCAAGTCCGACCCGGCCCTCGACGCGTACGCGGCGGTCGCCCGCGTCGTGCAGAGCCGGGCCGTGGTCGCTGCCTGGATCGTGGCCGTGCTGGCGACCGCCGGCAGCCTCTACTTCTCGGAGGTCGCCCGCTTCGAGCCGTGCACGCTGTGCTGGTACCAGCGCATCGCGATGTACCCGCTGGTGATCATCCTCGGCGTCGCGATGGTGCGCCGCCAACGGCGGGTGCCGGTCGGCGTCGCGGCGCTCGCCGGGGTGGGTGCGCTCATCTCTGGCTACCATGTCGCCCTCGAGTGGATCCCGTCCCTCGACACCGGGGCGTGCTCCGTCGCGGTGCCGTGCACGCTGGTCTGGTTCCGCGCCTTCGGCATCTTCAGCCTGCCGACGCTGGCGCTGACCGCCTTCCTGCTGATCCTCACCCTGGTCCTCGTCCGGGATCCCGACGAGGTCGAACGCTGGAGTCGCCGATGACCACGCCCCCCGCCGACCGCCGCGCCCGCCGCCAGGCTGCCCGGGAGGCGCGACGGGCGGGCACCGATCAGCGCTCGCCGGCGTCGCGCTGGCTCCTCCCCGGGGTCATCGTCGCGGCGGTGGTGATCGCGGGCGCCCTCGCGGTGCTCTTGCCGGGCTCCGGCGGGCCGACGACCGGTGGCAGCTCGTCGGTGCCGCCGAGCGCGTCGGGACCGTCGGCTGGCACGTCCGGCTCGGGCTCGGCGCCGACGGGGTCGGGCGCCGTGATCGACGCCCCCGCGATCCGGGGCGAGCCCCTGCCGCCTTTCGAGGGACCGGACGGGGATCCCGCCATCGGCCAGCCGGTGCCGGAGGTGGCCGGGTCGGACTTCGATGGGCAGCCCGTGACGATCGAGCATGATGGCCGCCCGAAGGCGATCCTCTTCCTCGCCCATTGGTGTCCGCACTGCCAGGCCTCGGTCCCGCTCGTCCAGACGTGGATCAGCGCCGGTGGCCTGCCCGAGGGGATCGACATGGTGTCGGTCGCGACCGGGATCGATGCCTCGCGCCCGAACTTCCCGCCCGACGCCTGGCTCGACCGCGAGGGCTGGACCGTGCCCGTCATCGTCGACACGGATGACAGCATCGCCGCCACGTACGGCCTGACCGCTTACCCGTTCTGGGTGTTCGTCAGGGCGGACGGCACGGTGATCGCGCGAGCGGCCGGCGAGATGTCGATCACCGACCTGGAGAGGACGCTCGGCGGTCTGGTCTCAGGCTAGGGCCCGCCACGCGACCTCTCCGCGGCTAGTCCGCCCCGGCAGTCGGGACACCGAGGATGTTGAACCCGCCGTCGACGTAGATCGTCTCGCCGGTAACGGCCCGCGAGAGGTCGGAGGCGAGGTACACCGCGCTCTTGCCGACGTCCTCGATCGAGATGTTCGAGCGCAGCGGAGCGACCTCGTCGAATGCGCCGTACATGCGCTTGAAGCCCGCGATGCCGCTGGCGGCCAGCGTCCGGACCGGCCCGGCGCTGATCGCGTTGACCCGGATGCCGGCGGGTCCGAGGTCGGCCGCCAGGTAGCGGACCGACGCCTCGAGCGCGGCCTTGGCGACGCCCATGACGTTGTAGTTCGCGACGACCTTCTCCGAGCCGTAGTAGGTCAAGGTCATCACCGACGCCCCGGGGCCGAGGAACGGCTTGGCGGCGCGGGTCAAGGCCACGAGCGAGTAGGCCGAGACGTCCATCGCCAAAGCGAAGCCGTCGCGCGACGTGTCGACGAATCCACCCGACAGGTCCTCGCGCTTCGCGAAGGCGAGCGCATGGACGAGGATGTCGAGGCGCTCGTTCGACTCGCCCCAGCGTGCGAAGAC